>CBFIGW010000021.1:0-30555 GCA_965662155.1 Maribacter sp.
GGTGTAGGCATTTGTATCATGTGGAAATTCGTTAATAATTGTATAACCATAGATTTCTGGGGCTTTTGTGGCGAGAACCTTAATGTTTTTAGTTACTTCTACAGAATTGCCTTCGTAAGTAATGGTGGCGGTTAGTTGTTTATTTCCAAGTTTATTAGATGAAATGGTTATCTTATTATCACGTAGCTGAAGCTCTTCACCATCTATACTGTAACTTATTTTGTCGACCGCTTTGTTTTTTAAATTCTTTATGGCTACGCCCACAGTATCATTATTATTAAATTGTTTGCCATTCCCTTCAATTTGGATTTCAAATAATGAAGAGGCTTTTTGGTTTCCACTTCCACATGAACTTAAAACAATGCTAATAGTACTGACAAGTAACAATTTAAATGAATTCATTATATAAATTTCGTGTTTTATTAAGACTTATATTAAAATTTTAAACATGATTCAAAGGACCATAAAACGGCAAGTTAATTGATAAAATTTACAATGAAAAAGGATTGTGAAAGATTTAAAAGATTGTATATTTGCATCCGGCAAGTCCTACACGACCAGCTCCTGTAGAATCCCCCAGGGTGGGAACGCAGCAAGGGTATACGGTTGTAGCGGTGCGATGTAGGTAGCTTGCCTTTTTTTGTACCCAATAGTCAACTTAAACTAGGGGATTTACAAATGCCTTAACTCTGTTTAGAGCATAGTACTACAATGGAATTTTAGGCGAAGCCCCAAGACTAGATATCAATCTGCATTGATAATATTATATTGAAATGAATTCAAAAATTGTTCTTATTACTGGAGGCTCTTCGGGCATTGGTAAAGCTATAGGTGTTTATTTAAAATCAAAAGGCTATACCGTATATGGGACAACACGTAACGTTTCAAAATATCCAAACTTTAAGGAATTTAAATTAGTACAGATGGATGTACGCGACAAACAAAGCATTGTAGATGGTATTTCTAAGGTTTTGGTTTTAGAAAAACGATTGGACGTGGTTATAAACAATGCAGGTGTTGGTATAACTGGTCCACTGGAAGAGACACCTAATGAAGAAATTCTAAACGCATTTGATACTAACTTTAATGGCCCTTTAAATGTTATAAAGTCAGTTTTACCTATTATGCGCGAACAGAAGAAAGGGCTTATCATTAACATAACTTCTATTGCAGGTTATATGGGGCTTCCTTACAGAGGTATTTATTCGGCAACAAAAGGAGCTTTAGAACTTGTTACTGAAAGTTTAAGAATGGAGACTAAACCATTTGGTATTGACCTTACGTGTTTGGCACCGGGTGATTTTGCTACCAATATTGCTTCAGGAAGATACCATGCTCCAATAATTAAAAACTCTCCTTATGAAAAACTATATGGCGATACTCTAAAATCCATTGACCAAGATGTGGACAAAGGTGGTAATCCGATACAAGTAGCAAAGAAAGTACATAAGATTATTGAAACAAAAAATCCTAAGATTCACTACAAGGTGGGTACTTTTCTGCAGAAATTTTCTATTGTATTGAAAAAAATATTACCAGATAATTGGTATGAAAAACTGTTGTTGAAGTATAGTAGTAATTAGATTAAGTTAAAAAATTAAGCTATAAATTCCTATAAATATTAGAAAAGGCATCTACTATAAGAGCATCCTTTGTAATTACACATTTATTCAAAGGATAGAGGATAAGTTTTTCTGAAAGTTGCTCAAAATCATCAGCTCTATATTGTGTATCGTGATTTAATTTTGAAATATTAACTATAGATTTCCAATTATTATTATCTGTACGAAAGTTAATACCAATAAAATCATAGTCGGGCTTCATTTTTTCTAGTTTCCTTACCCGATCAAATAAATTTTCATAATGATTTTTATCTGTAGCTGACCAGAAATAGAACACTGCATTTTTATTCTTGGCAATATCCTTTAATGAAACTTCTAAGCTATCCATCGTTATAAGGTCAATGTCTGGCACGGGACTATTTGGTTGTATGTTTTGTATACCTTGATATAATTTCTCAATTTCTTTGAAATGCATATTGTTTCCAGAGACCTTCTGGAACTCATCAATAAATATTTTGCTGCTATCGGGTGCATCGTGTTCCCTTAGTAGATAATCAATTGCTACGTTTCTAAAAAGATTGTCCCTTAATTCTTTTTCCGTTAGAAGACTATCTATCATGTTAAGCTTATGTTTATTAAAATGAAGCTGGTTTATGATGACCCCATTTTTCTTTCCACAAGAATTTGAGCAGGTCATATAGGACATATTCCCTAAATGGGATTTCATGAAATTATAATAGGGTCTTAAGTATATGAGATTCTTGTTGTTATAATTTATGGCATTACGATAGGAATAAAAGCTCTCTGGAATATTATGAAGTTCATCTTCCTTTAATTTGCGTTTATGTTTAAAAGGATATATTTCCTTATACCTATAAAAGGTATAATTGATACTTGCCTGTCCAATTTCATAAGCTGTCTTGGACAATTCAGCATCTACCTTTAGTAAATCCAACGTATGAAGTTTTTCCTTCCTTAATTGATCTATTTTTTCTGAAAAATCTGCTGCTTCCAACTCATAATAATCAGAATACATAGTTTTTTCAACTTCTTCATCGGCTAAAAACACTTCCAAAAGAAAGTTGTTAAGCTCTTCATTAGTACCTGAATACACCAATGTTTCATCAAAATACATGGTATTTAGCCTTAACATAAGACTATCTCCTTGTTCTAGATAAACATATTGTTGTTCAGGTTCATGGTTAAAGTGGTAGAGCCCACCTTCTACATCGTTTAAATGAAAAGTAAACCTATTGTTGCCATCAAGTTTTGCGGAATCTATAACCGAACTTCCTTTGAACAAAACCACATAATCATTGGTAGGGTTTACAATTTCCCCTGCAAAAAAAACATCATTGTTTTCATCCTTGGAGGAATTGCAACTAAAAATCAAAAGAATTAGTGCAAGTGGTAAAAATTTATCCATACACAAAAGGGCAACATTTTTTTCAAATGTAATGAACCAAATTTATCAAGCTTGTTAATAGCTAGTTAAAAATTGAACACACTCGGCAACTCATAATTTAAATACGTTGTATGTTAAGTTTCTTGGCGTAAGGCTTTAAAATTCTGTATTTTTGCACGGATTTTAAATAAAACATTATGCTATCGGTATCCAACCTTTCGGTTCAATTTGGAAAAAGAATATTATTTGACGAAGTAAACGTTTCGTTTACACAGGGTAATTGTTATGGAATCATTGGAGCTAATGGTGCCGGTAAGTCAACATTTCTAAAGATTCTTTCAGGTCAAATAGATCCAACTTCCGGGCATGTTCATTTAGAGCCGGGAAAAAGAATGTCCATATTAGAGCAAAACCATAACTCGTCTGATGAGTTTACCGTTTTGGAAACGGTAGTTAAAGGGAATAAGCCACTATATGAGATAAAAAAAGAAATAGATGCTTTGTATGCTGATTATAGCGATGAAAATGCAGATAGAATAGGGGAGTTACAAGTGCAGTTCGAGGAAATGAACGGATGGAATGCAGATAGTGATGCCGCCGCTCTTTTATCGAATCTGGGAATAGGAGAGGAGCTTCATTTTACGTTAATGTCGGAAATGGACTCAAAACTTAAGGTAAGAGTGTTATTGGCACAGGCTTTATTTGGTAATCCAGATGTGCTAATAATGGATGAGCCTACCAATGATCTAGATTATGAGACCATTAATTGGTTAGAGAATTTCTTGGCGGATTATGAAAATACCGTAATTGTAGTATCACACGATAGACACTTTTTAGATACGGTATGTACACATATTGGAGATATAGATTTTGGTAAACTAAATTTATATTCCGGTAACTATACTTTTTGGTATGAAAGTAGTCAATTAGCTGCAAGGCAAAGGGCCCAACAAAATAAAAAGGCAGAGGAGAAAGCAAAGGAGCTACAAGAGTTCATTATGCGTTTTAGTGCCAATGTTGCAAAAAGTAAACAAGCAACATCAAGAAAGAAAATGCTTTCTAAACTAAAAGTAGATGACATAAAACCATCCAGTAGAAGGTATCCTGCAATTATTTTTGAACGTGAAAGAGAGGCCGGAGATCAAATTTTAAATATTGATGGTCTAAAAGCATCAACAGATGATGGGGAATTATTGTTTGACAATGTAAACATCAACTTGGCCAAAGGGGACAAGGTAGCGGTAATATCTAGGGATTCTAGAGCGACTTCAGCGTTTTACGAAATAATAAATGGAAATAAAAAAGCTGATAGTGGGGATTATCAGTGGGGTGTCACTACAAATCAATCTTATTTACCAGCTGATAACAGTCATTTCTTTACAGAAAACATTAATCTGGTTGATTGGTTAAGACAATGGGCCAAAACAGAAGAAGAACGAGAAGAGGTCTACATACGTGGATTTTTAGGAAAAATGTTATTTAGTGGGGAAGAGGCATTAAAGAAATGTACGGTACTATCTGGAGGAGAAAAAGTAAGATGTATGTTGAGTAGGATGATGATGTTGCGTGCCAACGTACTTATGTTAGACGAGCCTACCAACCACTTGGATCTTGAAAGTATCACAGCGTTTAATAATTCCTTGAAGAATTTTAAGGGCACTGTACTATTTACAACACATGATCATGAATTTGCACAAACAGTGGCAAACCGCATTATAGAATTGACTCCAAAAGGCAACATTGACCGTTATTCTACGTTTGATGAATATATGTCTGATAAGACATTAAAGGAACAGAGGGGCAAGATGTATGCTGTTCCGGTTTAACGGAGAAGTATAACCTAAATCTATACATCATGAAGACCTACAACTACATGGTCGGCTTATTGCTGACGGTTTTCTTGGTTGCCTGTACAAAGACTGCCACTGAAATTAATGAACAAGTTGGTGAACAACCAATTTTTGCCAATTACACTGTCCTGTTAGAGGAAAACTCAAATTACAGCATACATAAGGTAAGTTCGGAGGAGTCTGGTGTTTTCAATATTGAAGTTGAAAGTTCATTTCCTGACTTATTAAATACTGAGATAAGTGCCACAACTAGCGATAAAGTTGGTTTGTATAAGAAAACAAGTGATTGCTTGGGTGAAGTCCTCTCATATGATTTTACTAGTAAAATCACTACGCAATTAACAGTTTACGAAGATTTAGGAATTTGCAACCTGGAAACAACGGCAATGTCCCAGAATGCCAATTACATTTTTCTTACATATAAATTGTCTTTAGAAGGCAAGTCTCAAAAATACTTTTTAAGAACCATAACAGTTGATGATCCAGCAGCATTTGTAGATTTAGAATTGGCATTTAATCCAATCTCATTGGTTTCTTTAAATGATAGATTATTTATTTTAACTAAGGATATGGATATTACGGATGAATATAAATTATTTGTAGTTGAAATATCATCCAACGAAATCATCTTTGAAAAAAACTTGGGCTACGATGTAAATCAAATTTTCAAGAATTCCCAAAACAGTATTATTATTAGCTATAATGAACTGCATACGGTTTTAAATAGCACTACTTTGGGTGTTACTTATACAAATTACGGAGAAGCTACTGCTCCCAATTTTGGTGATTCTGATTATATTTCATTCGATAGCGAAGGAAAAATGTATTACGATATGTATACTGAGGATAAAACAGGAACCCAAAGTATTGCTGCTGTATATGATTTTGAAGCTAACTCCGCAGTTTTATATTATTTTGAAAATTTCTTGACTACAGAACAACTATCAGTTGAATATGATATTTTGAAGGCCACAGCTATAACATACGACGAAACCAATAATTTATTACTGATTGGTTATGCTAAAAAAACCAACGAGAATAAAGGAGGTATTTTAAGAATTAAACCTATTCCAGATTTAACCTTTATTGACAATATAAACTTGAATGGTATTCCTCAGAGCATTAAAATTACACCCTAATATTTATTTTAGGCTTTTATGTATTTACTGTTCCAAATAGCGGCATTGAAATTTTTACCATGAGCAACCCCATAAAATAATACAACAGAGGCTATGCATTTGAACATGAAAAAATAAATAATCCAAAATTCTGTTGCTGAACTAGATTTAGAGAACAAACCTTCAGGTACAAGTAAAGTAGTTAAAAAACTAAGGGCTAAAAGAGTAACAATCAAGTTCATGATACTCTTAAAGGGCCACATCAATAATCTGCGTAAAGGATGTAAGTCGTTTCCCCATTTATGTATTAAATAATAGTAACCATTACCCATTGGGGCAAATAAAATAGGGTCATCCTTGTCTTCTAACTTAAACATTTTAGATGGGGCAATAATTTTGAAACCACTTAATTCTAGTTTATGTTTCTTTTCAAGCTCACTAATTTGGGAAATTGCTTCTGTTGGTATTTTACCTTTAAAAAACTTTGTATTTAAAAAACGTAAACGATAGTCTACACATACTTTCTTGATTTGTTCAATGTGATAAATATTGGAAGCATCCAAAATATCTAGGTCAAAACAATTTTCTGTAATGTTACTTTTTTTGGAAATATTCCCTTCAATTCGGTCATGGGCAGTTTTTACGTCATTAAAGATGTCATAAACTTGGTTTAGAACAGTTTCCGGTGATCCAATTTGGTTTTGTCTTTCCCGTTGTAATTTTTTATGAAGGTCTGTTTTTTTTAGTAGCATAGCATCTCTTTTTTTAGCAATTACTTCAAATTTAGCGAAATAATAAAACTGAGTGAATTTTGTTTAACACAAACAAATGTTAATAAAAAGTTAAAATTATTGAAATAGTGGGTATATTTTAATTCATATAGAACTTAGATTGTATATTGTCGATGAAAGGTTTCCTTTCATCGATTACGAGAATAATTGGCCCCTTTTTAACCTTGAATATGAAAAACTGGACATTCCCCGTGTGTCTTTGCTTTACCTTCTTATCCCTATTTACCAGGGCGCAAGAGCAAATAAGCATTACTCCGCTAAGTAATATTTCTACCTATTTGGTAGATTCTCAAATTTCTATAATTAAGAATACAGAGAAGAATAAACAGCATAGTATTTTATTAAATGCTTTACGTGCTACAGATTTAGACGAAGTTTTGGATTACGATGGGCAGTTTACCGTATTTGCCCCGTCAAATATGGCTTTTGATAAACTATCGTCATTAACCATTCAACGTTTAATGGATCCCAAGAACAAAAAGGAGCTTAAAGCGGTTATGTCCTATCACATTATTGCTGGTAAATTATCTGCCTCTAAAATTCTGAAAGCTATGTGCAGGGGTAGGGGAAAAGCAACTTTTACCACTATACAAGGAGAAAAGATTACTGCTACAATGAACGGGATAGATATTGTTTTAACAGATACCCAAGGGCATAAAGCTAAAATAGTATCCGCAGATACGAATCAATGCAACGGAGTAATACATGAAATTGACAGTGTCTTTTTACCCGTAAAGATTTAATTACCTAAGTTCTGCTTGTAACTCACGTTCGTAGGTTGTTTTTAACTTGGACATAATCTTCTCTATTTGCTTATCCGTTAGTGTGCCGTTGGCATCTTTTAAAGTAAAACTTACCGCATACGACTTTTTGCCTTCAGGAAGGTTATCACCTTCATAAACATCAAAAAGATTAATGTTGCTAAGCAATTTACGCTCTGCTCTTAAACCTAAGTCATGTACTTGCTTAAAGGAAGTGGTTTGATCTAACAATAATGCGAAGTCCCTTTTAACCTCAGGGTATTTAGAAATTTCCTTATAAACAATACCTTTTTTATTTAATAGTTTTAGGACATTGTCCCAGTTAAAATCGGCAAAAAGAATGTCTTGTTTAATGTCAAATTGCTTCAGAATAGATTTTTTCAACACACCAAACTCTACCAGTGTATGTGGCCCCTTATTAAGGGTAAGTCCCTCGGCGAACAAGGCGGATTCAACAGGTAGTTCCTTAAATGCTGTTATACCTAATCTATCCAATACAGAAATTACTATTGTTTTAAGTTGAAAAAAGTTCACTTTCTCGGAAGGTTTTGTCCATGTGGCTTCCTTGGTATCACCTGTCAGTAATATGCTTAAGTATTTATCCTCTATTCGTTCATCATCAAGGCCATAGTATGTTTTACCAAATTCAAATAACCTCAAATTCTGTTTTTTCCTATTAATATTATAATTCGCCGTTTCCAATGCTGAATAAATACTGGCCTTCCTTAGAATAGATAATTCGCCACTTAATGGGTTTATGATTTCAACGGCTTTTCTATTATCTATAACCTCAGTATTCTTTTTATAATATTCAGGACTTGTAAGGCTGTTGGTAAGTATTTCAAAATATCCATTGGAAGACAATAGGTTTCCTATTGTATTTTGAATTTTATGATCTTCAAAAGGACTGGTACTGGCAATAGATGCGGTTAGTTTTTCACTAAATGCAATATTATTATATCCGTAAACTCTTAATATTTCTTCAATTACATCTACTTGCCGCTGTACATCTACCCTGTACGAAGGAACGGACAGACCCATTCCAGCTTCGGTCACATTTTTGACTTTTATGTCCAATGAAGCTAAAATTGATTTAATGGTGTCCTCAGGTATTTCTTGACCGATAAGATTATGAATTTTGTCAAAGGCCAGAAAGACTTCAAAATCTCCTTTTTTATTCGGATAAAGGTCTATAATATCCGAAGTAATATCCCCACCGGCAATTTCTTTTATTAATAAAGCGGCACGTTTTAAGGTATATTCAACATTCTCAATATCAATTCCACGTTCAAATCTAAAAGAAGCATCTGTGTTTAAACCATGTCTTTTAGCAGATTTTCTTATAGAAACCGGATTGAAATAAGCACTTTCAAGAAATATCGCCGTAGTGTGTTCTGTAACCCCAGAATTTATGCCACCAAATACACCGGCAATACACATAGGTTTTTCACTATCACATATCATTAAATCTTCTTCGTGTAATTCTCTTTCTACACCGTCCAGTGTTGTAAACTTCGTGCCTTTGGGCATTGTTTTTACAATTATTTTATTGCCTTTTATCTTAGCGGCATCGAATGCATGTAACGGCTGTCCCAATTCGTGAAGCACATAATTAGTGGCATCTACCACATTGTTTTTAGGCGTTATGCCAATTGCTTTAAGTCTATTTTTTAACCAATCAGGAGATGGTTGCACTACCAAACCACTTAGGGTGATACCACAATATCTAGGGGCAAGCTCATTATTCGCAACGTCTACATCAATCTTAAGGGAGCGGTTATCAATATTAAAGTGACTAACGGAAGGGGTAATCAATTCTTTGTTGACCTCTTTCTGTTTTAAACCGGCTTTTAAATCCCTGGCTACACCAAAATGACTCATGGCATCTGCTCTATTAGGGGTTAGGCCAATTTCAAACACCTCATCTTGTTCTACTTCAAAAATTGAGGAGCAAAGAGTACCTGGCTCTAAACTATCATCTAAAACCATGATACCGGCATGACTTTCACCTAAGCCAATCTCATCTTCGGCACATATCATTCCATGGCTTTCCTCTCCACGTATTTTTCCTTTTTTTATTTTCCAAGCTTCACCATCAATAGTGTGCAGGGTTGTACCGATAGTAGCTACTGGAACTTTTTGTCCTTTAGCGACATTTGGAGCGCCGCAAACAATTTGTAGCGGTGGATCATTACCAATATCTACGGTGGTCACTTTAAGTTTATCGGCGTTGGTATGCTTTTCACAACTAAGTATGTGGCCAACTACAATGCCTTCTAAGCCACCTTTAATGGATTCAAATTTTTCTATGCCCTCTACTTCAAGACCCAGGTCTGTTAAAAGTTCAGCGATTTTATTGGAATCCCAATCTGTATTTATAAACTGTTTTAGCCAGTTGTATGAAATCTTCATTAATAGGTTTTAAAGCGGGTAAAGATAAAACAATGCTGTAAGACATTCAATATGCAATACACGGTTTTGTTTTTAATTTTAGATTCTTCTATTTTAATTGTTATTTCGCAACTTCTAAATATAGATGAATGAATAAATATATAATTGCAAGTATAGTTTTATTGTTATTTTTTGGATGTTCAGAGGTAAAACATCAGGACAATTTAAATGAAGGAGTATGGCGAGGGGGTTTGTCGGTAATGGACAACCAAATTCTTCCCTTTATTTTTAAAATTTATCGAAGTCCCGAAAATAACCTACAAATGGATATCCATAATGCAGAAGAGATAATTACTGTAGATGAAATTTATTTAAAGGGAGATTCCATAACAATTAAAATGCCAGTATTTGAAGGTTATATTGCTGGAAAATATACAGATTCAAGTATTTCCGGGAAATTTATAATAGAAAGCCTTGATAGGGTGGTGCCATTTGAGGCAACGTATAATATGCCAATACGATTTCCCGATACACGGAAAAGTACTGTCGACATTTCTGGTATTTGGGAAACCGAATTTAGTCCAGATGAAAAAGATAGCTATATGGGAAAAGGTATTTTTAATGTTGATGGCGATAAAACTGCCGGGACTTTTAGGACACCGACAGGGGATTATAGATTTTTGGAAGGTACAGTTGACGGGGACTCCCTAAAAGTATCTGCCTTTGATGGTGCCCATGCCTTCCTATTCACCGCTAAAGTTACAGATAGCACCATGGACGGTATCTTTTATTCAGGCAATCACTTTAAAGAACCATTTACAGCTAGAAGAAATGCGTATTTTGAGTTGCCAAGTCCAGATTCCTTAACTTTTTTAAAGGAAGGTTTTAATAAGTTGTCCTTTTCTTTTCCGGACTTAGCGGATAATCAAGTTTCTCTAGAAGACGAAAAATACAAGAATAAGGTGGTTCTGGTACAAATTATGGGTTCTTGGTGCCCAAATTGTTTGGATGAGACTAAGTTTTTGGTAGACTATTTGGCAAATAATCCAAACGAGAATTTAGAGGTAATTGGTTTGGCTTTTGAATATGCAAAAACAGCTTCTGCTGCAAAAAAGAGTATCCAAAGGCTTGTAGATAGGATACAAGTGAATTATCCCATTTTACTGGCACAGTATGGTACATCTGATAAATCCAAAGCGCAAGAAAAACTACCAATGCTTAATCATGTTTTATCTTACCCAACAACCATATTTATCGATAAAAAAGGAAATGTTAGAAAAATACATACTGGTTTTAACGGACCAGCAACAGGTGAAAAATTTGTTGAGTTTAAAAAAGAATTTAATTCATTTTTAAATCAACTATTGGCAGAGTGAATAATTTGGTTTTAAATGATGGTGGACTTGCCTAAGCCTATGTTTTCATCATTTATATTAAAATGATCGTCAATTTCCATAATGTTGTCCGCTATAAAATCACCAACATATTCAGTTCCATATTTACTGCTTCCCATAATATCAGGAGTCACAATTTTTTTGGAAAATGACTTAAGGACAGCCGCCACTACGGCATTTGATTCTTCATGCAATTTAAAATGTTGTAATAGCATAGCTACACTAAGAATTGATGCTACCGGGTTAGCTATGTTTTTATCCTTTGCATCAGGGTATGAGCCATGGATAGGCTCAAACATGGCATAATCTGAACCTACGGAAGCGGAAGGTAAAAGTCCTATAGAGCCAGCGATCACACTCCCTTGGTCAGATAAGATATCACCAAACATATTGTCCGTTAAAATAACATCGAATTGCGTAGGGTTCAATATCATCTGTACTGCTGCATTATCTATAAAAAGAGCCTCTAGGGTTACATCCGGATAACTCTTTCCAATTTCAAAAACCACTCTTCTCCAAAGTCTGGAGGTAGCCAAAACATTGGCCTTATCAACTAGGGTAAGCTTCTTACGTCTAGATTTCGCTGCCTTAAAGGCTAAATGGGCAATACGGCTAATTTCTTGTTCGGTATATGTGCAAACATCCGTTGCTATTTGGTCATCTTCGCTATTGGATTTATCTCCATAATAGATGCCTCCAGATAACTCCCTGTAAATAATTAAATCGGTATTTTTTACAATACTCTTCGCAAGCGGTGATTGTTTAACTAAGGTAGGGAAAACTTTAACCGGTCTGATATTCGCAAATAGGCCCAGTTCTTTTCGTAATTGCAATAAACCTTGTTCTGGCCATATTTTCGCATTAGGGTTTTCATCATATTTTGGAGCACCTATAGCGCCAAATAAAATAGCATCAGAATCTTTACAGGTTTTTAAGGTAGCTTCAGGTAGGGGGGAGCCTTTTTTTTCAATTGCCTCGGCACCAACGATTGCCTTTTTAAAAGTGAAGCTGTGTCCAAAAGTTTCTTCCACAGAGCGCAAGCATTTGATGGATTCCGCCACGACTTCGGGCCCTATTCCATCTCCACCTAAAACTGCAATATTAATATGCATAGTTAACCAATGCTTTGAAGATTTAGATTGCTTACTTCTATAATCTCATGTATATCTTCGTCCAAAATTTCTTTCTTGCGATCGGCAAATTTTAAAAACTCATTGTAAACTTTATCTAATTGAACCTTGGTTAACTCGTAACCTACAATTTTGGCTCTATAAGCTAAAGCAGCTCTGCCGCTACGTGCTGTTAGTACTATTGAGGACTCCGTAACCCCAACGTCTGCAGGGTCTATGATTTCATAGGTTTCCCTATTTTTAATAACACCATCTTGGTGTATCCCTGAGCTATGGGCAAAAGCATTGGCACCAACGATTGCTTTATTTGGTTGCACGATCATACCCATTTTATTGGAAACCATTTTACTGGTATCATATAACAATTTACTGTTGATATTTGTATCTAGATTAAGATTTGGATGTTGTCTCATAATCATGACTACTTCTTCTAAAGAAGTATTTCCGGCACGTTCTCCAATGCCATTTATGGTACACTCAATTTGTCTTGCGCCGTTGATAACACCGGCAATTGAATTTGCTGTAGCCAGTCCTAAATCATTATGACAATGGCACGAAAGTATGGCTTTGTCTATTCCGGTGACATTTTCTTTTAGATATTTAATTTTAGCACCATACTCCTCCGGAAGGCAATAACCAGTGGTATCGGGAATATTCAATACGGTCGCACCGGCTTTTACAACGGCCTCACATACTCTAGCTAAAAACTCGTTATCCGTTCTTCCGGCATCCTCGGCATAAAACTCCACGTCTTCCACAAAAGTTTTGGCATAACTAACAGCTTCTACTGCCCTTTCGATTATTGCGTCTTTATTGGAGTTGAATTTGTATTTGATATGCGAATCAGATGTGCCGATTCCAGTATGTATTCTTGGTCGTTTGGCATCTTTTAAAGCTTCTGCTGCAACTTCAATATCTTTTTTAACTGCCCTGGTTAGTCCACAAACTGTTGCATTCTTAACCAGCTTTGCAATGCTTTCTACTGATTTAAAGTCACCTGGACTAGAAATAGGAAACCCAGCTTCTATAATGTCCACTCCTAAAAGGTCCAATCTTTCAGCAATAACTAATTTTTGGTCCATGTCTAGTTTACAACCAGGAACCTGTTCGCCATCCCTTAGTGTAGTGTCAAAAATCTGTACTATATCTTTGCTCATTATATTTGTGTAATTTTAGCTGCTTAACGAATATATAACGCTATTAACGGAAAACCCAAATTTTGTTATATAATTTACAACGTTAATATAGTTTTTAGTCTAAATAATATATTAAAAATCAATCACTTAAACTATTTTTTTTACGATGACAAATGCTCATAAAGATGCTTTGTTCGTTTTGGTCAAATCACTCTCAAAATCTGAGAAGCGACAATTTAAATTGTATGTAGGCCGATTAGGTGTTAATACCGATGCGAAATTTCTTGCCCTTTTTAATTTATTGGACAAAATTAAGCAATATGATGAAAAGGTAATCTTAGAAAGTGGTATTGTTAAAAAAGCCCAACTTTCTAATCTTAAAGCCCATCTATATAAGCAGATTTTGGTTAGTCTAAGGCTAAATCCCGTAAATCAGAATATACGGGTACAGATACGCGAACAGTTAGATTTTGCAACTATTCTCTATCAAAAGGGTTTGTACAAACAAAGTCTTAAAATTCTTGATAAAGTAAAATCTACTGCTATTGAGAATGAGGAAAAAAATGTGGCTTATGAGATCGTAGAGCTAGAAAAAATAATTGAGACACAATATATTACAAGAAGTATTCCTGATCGTGCCAACGAATTGGCTTTACAGGCTAAGGAGTTATCCGGGCAAAACGTAATGACCAGTAAATTATCTAATTTATCGTTGCAATTATATGGCATGATGTTGAAAGTGGGTTATGTACGTAGTGATGAGGATTTGAAAAAAGTGCAAGATTATTTTGCGGACCACCTTCCAAAGTACGAATTAGAGAATTTAGGTTTTAGGGAAAAGTTATGGCTTTATAAAGCACATTTGTGGTATAGTTTTCTAACACAGGATTTCCTTTCCTGCTATAAATACGCAAATAGATGGGTTGATTTGTTTTATGAAAACAAGGAAATGATCTATTTAAATCCGGTCTTTTATTTAAAAGGTAATCATTACCTGCTAGAATCCTTATTTTATGTTAAGTATAGCTCTCAATTTAAAGAAACACTTAAAAAGCTTGAGGATGTTATAAATGATAAAAATTTCCCCAAAAATGATAATATAAATTCGCTTGCCTTCCTTTATTTGAATGCGAACAAATTAAATCTTCATTTTTTGGAGGGAACATTCAAGAAAGGCCTTTATTTAGTGAAAATTGTAGAATACGGAATTAATAAACATAAAGATAGGATAGATGCCCACCATGTTATGGTACTGTACTATAAGATAGCGTGTTTGTATTTTGGAATTGGGGATAATAAAACATGCATTGTTTATCTTAAAAAAATAATTGAGAACAAAAACCTTAAAATGCGTGAAGATTTAATGTGCTTTGCAAGGGTATTAAGCCTGGTAGCACATTATGAAGCGGGTATGGACTATCATTTGGAAATTCAATTAAAAAGCACATATAAGTTTCTCCTGAAAATGAATGATATGCATGCCGTTCAAAAGGAAATGATAAAATTTTTAAGAAGTCTAGGAGGTATTTACCCTAATGAGTTAAGAGGCGAGTTCCAAAAGTTGCATACGGAGTTAAAAAAATATGAGGACCATCCTTATGAAAAGCGGGCATTTTTATATTTGGATATAATTTCTTGGCTAGAAAGTCACTTAGAAAATAAGCCAGTTGCTGAAATTATAAGGGAAAAAGCTTTAAAAAAGGTTAGATAGTACTTTTTACTGAAATGAAGCGCAACCATATAACAAACCTTCTAGAGTTAAACTTGGCAATGTTATGCATTAGTACCTCGGGTGCTTTGGGCAGATACGTTGATCTACCAGTTCCTGTTACTACCGCAAGTAGGGGGTTATTGGCTTTTTTAGTTCTTTTGGTGTTTTGTAGGTGGAAGGGGATTTCATTAAAAGTGTACAGAAAAGATATGCCCATTGTACTCTTGTCTGGAATTCTTATGGCGCTACATTGGTTATTCTATTTCTATGCTTTAAAATGGTCTAATGTTGCTGTTGGTATGCTTTCTTTGTTTACGTACCCGGTTATTACGGCATTTCTAGAACCTATTTTGTTAAAAACGAAGTTTCAAAGTGTTCATTTGCTCTTAGGAGCCCTAGTTTTAAGTGGAATTTATTTGTTAAGTCCAGATAATGGCCTAAATGGTTCAATAACACTAGCGGTTGGTATGGGAGTGTTGTCAGCTTTATCCTATGCATTAAGAAACATTTTGCTCAAATCAAAAGTTAATCAGTATTCTGGCACCATGTTAATGGTATATCAAACAGGAGTTATAGGGGTATTTCTGTTTCCTTTTTTGTTTTATACAGAAGTCTCCTTAATAATTAGCCAGTGGGAAGGTTTGCTTGCTTTGGCAGTTATTACAACGGCTATTGGTCATTCTTTGTTCTTAATGACTTTTAAAAATTTTAGTATAACAGCGGTGAGCATTTTAAGCAGTATACAACCAGTTTACGGAATATTAATTGGGATGTTTTTTTTAAATGAAATACCCAATTTAACCACTATATTTGGAGGAATATTGATACTGAGTTCAGTGGTTATAGAGAGTTTTAGAACGGCAAAAAACAGGCTGTAGCTACTCAGGATTAATTGATGGTGTTCCACTATCAAACTGGTTAATTAAGCTAGACCCTATAGTTTCAAACTCATTGTTTTTAGCCATATTCCTAACTTTTACAGGGTCAAAATTTCCATTAAAATAAAGGAATGAACCGGTCTGATTGTTGTTGTTATAAATTAAAATTTCCTTAACTACGTTTCGTTTCTCCCGTATAGAGACCACATTTCTCTTTAATTCATCATTTTTTCTGTAAACTTCAATAAAACTATTTCCAGTTATACCATTCATTTGCTTGTTTAAAAAATCTGTTTTGGCAGTGCTTGTACTTGGGAATTGCATGTAGCGCAAGTCTCTAGTATTACCTACTAGGGACTGCATTTCAGGTGAAATACCACTGATGAGGGTAAGCATAAATTGCGGTACCCTAACTGCGGTTACCTGATTGTCATTTTTATGGGCATTGTAAAATGTGTCAATAGAATTATAACTTCCGCAGCCCATAAAAAATGGTATGATTGCGATTATTATTAGTTTTCGTAGCATAATGGTATAGTGTTTCATGTTTAAAAATACTAAAATTAAATACATGCGTCCCAAATAGGGTCTTTAGGTGGTGGCGCTGTGATTGTTATGGGTTCCTTTTTTACAGGATGCACAAAGGTAAGTTTTCGTGCATGTAAATGAATACTTCCATTTGGGTTACTTCTATCAAAACCATATTTTAAATCACCTTTGATAGGACTGCCGATTGCAGATAACTGCGAACGAATCTGATGGTGTCTACCCGTTTGCAAGTCAATTTCCAACAAATAATAACGGTCTAATTTTTTTGTTACGTTATATTCTAAAATGGCTTTTTTACTATCTGGCACCTCTTTAATATGGGAATAGGATTTGTTTTGTCTAGGGTTGCGCTTTAGCCAATTGATCAATTTGCCCGCTGTTAAGTCTGGTGGATTTTTTATTATGGCCCAATATGTCTTTTTTGCTTCCTTATCGGCAAATAATTTATTTAATCTAGGTAAAGACTTGGATGTTCTTGCAAATACCACAATGCCGGATGTAGGTCTGTCTAGCCTATGAACCACCCCTAAATATACGTTGCCAGGTTTGTTATATTTCTCCTTAATATATTGTTTCACTACTTCACTTAATGGAGCGTCACCTGTTTTATCACCTTGAACAATATCTCCTGGCCTTTTATTGATGATGATAATATGATTGTCCTCAAAAAGAACCTGAAGATTGTCTTTTGTAGAATGTTGCTTCTTATTCAAAAAGTTTTTTGTTAGGAGTATTAAAATGACGATTAGACGACTAGTTTCTTACCTGAAAAAGTTAAAAAAAGTATTAGCAATACACCCAATGTTACGGCTACATCCGCCATATTGAAAATTCCTGTTCTAAAAATGCCCAAGCGTATCTGGAAGAAATCCGTCACTGAGCCATAAAGAATTCTATCTATTAAATTTCCAATACCACCGCCAATTACAAAAGCAAAGGAAAAAACCATCCATTTGTTCAAATGGGTTTTTGTCAAGGTGCGATATAGCAAAACAAGCAATACCAATAGAGGTAAAACCTGTAAAAGAATGATTTTTAATATGGGAGGGAAATTTTCGCCAAAACCCAACATTGCCCCGGTATTTTCTATATTGGTCAGTATCAAATTATCATTTATAACTTGTATATATTCTTGACTTTTTACAGTTTCGCGCACAACCTTTTTAGAAATTTGATCACATCCTATATTGAGCAATACGATGGTCAATATTAGTATCCTACTCAGTTTTGCTTTATGTATGGATTTCATTTTTACTTAGTATTGTTCCTCATCATTTGGGAAATCCATACTTTTTACATCCTTAACATAACTACTTATGGCTTCTCCCATTTCTTCATATAGATTCATGTACCTCCTAAGAAAACGTGGGTTAAATTCATGTGTCATTCCTAATAAATCGTGAACTACCAGAACCTGGCCATCTGCATGCTTGCCACCGCCAATACCAATGGTAGGAATCGTTAAACTCTCGGATACTTTCTTCGTTAATTCTGCGGGTATTTTTTCTAGAACAATACCAAAGCAACCTAGGCGCTCTAATAAAAGCGCATCCTCCATTAATTTCTGAGCTTCATCGTCCTCCTTGGCCCTTACGGTATAGGTGCCAAATTTGTATATGGATTGTGGGGTTAGACCCAAGTGGCCCATAACAGGAATTCCCGCTGCAAGAATACGTTTTACGGATTCTTTTATTTCTGCGCCACCTTCAACTTTTACAGCATGTGCACCACTTTCTTTCATTATTCTAATAGCTGAGCGTAAAGCTTCTTTAGGGTCGCTTTGGTAACTGCCAAAAGGTAAATCCACCACTACAAGAGCTCTTTTTACAGCTCTGATAACCGATGATGCATGATATATCATTTGATCTAGGGTAATTGGCAATGTAGTTTCATGACCCGCCATAACATTACTTGCAGAATCTCCTACTAGAATAACATCTACATTAGCGGCATCTACGATTTTTGCCATGGAATAATCGTATGAGGTTAACATGGATATTTTTTCTCCGTTACTTTTCATGTCTACCAAAGACTTAACCGTAACCCTTTTATATTCTTTTTTTGCTGCTGACATTTATATTATTTTAATATGGATAAAAATAAGGAGTTTTAATGAGACTAGGTGCTTGTGACATAGAAACCCTTTAAAAGTACACTTCCTGAATTTGCTTATTTTTACAGTATTCAAGAAACCATAAACTCATACATGAAATATTTCTATTTGTTTTTCACGTTAATGACAATTGCAACGGTCAGTGCACAAACTAATGAGGAGTTGCAAGTAAAGGAAACCGTGGTTGCTTTTTTTAAAGCTTTTCACCAGCAAGATGAAGCAGCCATGAAAAAAGTTGTAAAACCGGAAGTGGTCCTACAGACTATTGGAATTGATAAAGCTGGAAAACAAACGTTGCGTACGGAGAATTTTGATGATTTGATCAATTCTATAGTAAGTATACCCGATTCTATTAATTTTCAAGAAAAAATACTTGACTATACTATTCAAGTAGATGGTGCCATGGCCAATGCATGGACACCTTACGAGTTTTGGCTAAATGGTGAATTTCATCATTGTGGTGTTAATTCCTTTCAACTTTTTAAGGATGAAGGCTCATGGAAAATTATTTACCTGATAGACACTAGAAGAAAAAAAGGTTGCCAAAATAAAACTGAGTAAAATTTTGAGGCTAGTGACCCCATTTCCTAGAAACTGATTTTTCTTTAGTCGGAAAGTCAGATGGTATTTCTTGGGTAACCTTGCCAGTTGCTGCCCACTCGCTACCTCTTTGTAAAGTTGTTATAAATCCAACGCATTCTACCGAATAATCAAAATGCCCCAATGTTGTATGAAAAACACGTCCTTGGCCATAATTAATTGCCATTAACATAGGTACATGTTGTCCTAGTCCTTTTACACTAGGATCCCATGGAGGAGCATTTTTTTCTACATCGGCAAAAGCAGTGGCCAGAATAGTTGCGTTTTCAAAAGGCCCCCTCATTCTTTCATATAATTCATCTTGGGTGTGCAACCAATAAGTAGGCAAACCTTTCATGATCGGATGTTCGGGTTCACGTGTGGTTATTTCAAACTCATACTCTGGACCATGTGATCCACAAACACCTTCTGAGCTGTCCTTTATTAATTTGTCTGCATCATTATAATAAACATAGGGTCCAGTTTGTTCATCGCGTCCTCCCCAAGCTCCTAGACCAATCATTTTATTATACTCTGGCCATTCTCCCCAGGCATTATTTGCAGCGTGCACTAATACAAAACCACCTCCGTTTTTCATATACTTTTCAAAATTCTTTCTAGTTTCTAATGGCCATAATGCTGCATCTGCACCCAAATTAGAAACAACGAGGTCATATTGTTCAAAATCAATTGAAAAATCTGAACCATGTATAGGTTCATGTGAAATACCATAGGCCATAGAATCCAAAGGATACTTTTTTATAAAGTAATCGTATGCTTCCGGTCTTGATTGGTTGTATTTTCTGCCTAACCATATAGAGTCCATACGATGAATGGCTACATCAAATAGTTCGGTTTCTTCCAAATAATCCTTCATCATCATAGTAGTTTTTGGCCATACGTAATGATTATTCTGCCCGTCAATAATTAATGCCTTTAGTTTTGTTGGTTCTTTTGCTTCCGTACTTTCTTTCTTTTTAGCTTGTTCACATGCAGTTGTTAAAATAATAATTGCCAATAACCACTTTAGTTTTTTCATCGCATTCTTTTCTATTTTCTAAATGTAAAAGAAGTTCTTCATATTAACAACTTCGGAATTATAAAAACTAAAGGTCAAGGTTTATTCTTTATTTTCTGTAATTAATTACTTTTCAATTACAAGAGCGATCAATTAGTTGGGGAATGTACCAAATAGGTATCTGACAATTATGTACTTTTAAGAAATTGCAAACTGATGATTAAAGATGATAAATAAATTAGACCGTTCTTTTTTTTTAATAGTTTTTCTTTTGATTGTTTCCTCTATTTTTCCCCAAACTAAAAAACAGGTAATACTTGATGCAGATACTGCAAATGAAGTAGACGATGCATTTGCTTTGAGTATGATGTTGATGAATTCTAACGTAGATATCATTGCCTTAAATGCAACCCAATGGCAAGCTTCACAATGGGCAACTGAAAATAGCATGGAAGATAGTCATAGGCTAAACCAAACCCTTTTAGGGATTATGGGACTAAATACAAAAACCAATAGGGGCGGGGCTTCTCGCATGTATGATTGGGGAGATCGTGCACAACATTCTGCCGCTACCTATGAAATCATAAAACAGGCCAAAGCACTTCCTGAAGGAGAAAAATTAAATATCATTGCATTAGGCGCGTTAACCAATGTTGCATCTGCTGTCTTTATTGAACCTGCAATTGTCAAAAACATAAAATTGTACTGGTTGGGAACCACTTACGATTTTGGTGGTGAAGTTTTAAGACGGGATGATTTTAACTGTGCAATGGACCAATTTGCGTTGACCCATTTGTTGTTCTCAGAGGTAGAAATGCATATTATTCCAATTAACGTTGCTTCTAAAATGACATTTAATTATGAGAAAAGTAGATCCCAACTTGAAAATCATTTTCTTGGAGATTTCTTGTTGAAAATTTGGGATGACCATATAGATGGTGGTAGGGACCAAAGAACAATATGGGATTTAACAATAATTAATGCATTTCTACACCCAGATTGGATGGAGGAAATAGAAATAAGAACATCAAAAGATAATGGCAAT
The DNA here is from genome assembly GCA_965662155.1 of Maribacter sp. Lineage (GTDB taxonomy): Bacteria > Bacteroidota > Bacteroidia > Flavobacteriales > Flavobacteriaceae > Maribacter. Next base: position 21,432 of record CBFIGW010000021.1, read on the forward strand.
AGAAAGTTGTATTATTATAAAGACTTTGATGAGCAAAAAATGCTTACGGATTTTTATCGGAACATATCATCTTACAAGAAGCCTTAATCATACCAAGAACTAAACTGCTTCTTTCTTTTCACTTAAATATTTCCAATAGCGCTTAGGTACATGTTGTGTATGTAGTTTTTCATTAATACGTGACTTTATATTGGTACTTTGAAAATAATTGTTCCAAAGTTCTTGGTACTCATGTTCTTCATTGGTAAATACATTGCTTTTATGAATACTGTTCACGTAGATGTCCTGTAAATCCAAAGAAATTATCTCTACGGTATTCAAATTATAATACAAACCGTAATTACGTTTAACATCATAAATTATCCATTGTTGGTCTGCGTAACGAGAACGAAAATGTTTTGAAATTAAGGGCAATACGTCAAAGTCTGGTTCAATATTGGCAAAATAAACTTCATCTTTAGTTTGCTGAAACCTAACAAACGCTTCCATTCTATGCTTTTCACGACCTACTTTATTAGCCAATTGCTCAATTTTTAAAATACAGTCATCAGAGTAGTTAGTGTCTATTTTCCCATTCGTCCGCATTAGCTTTTGAATATAATGATAGAGTAGCGGCTCAATACCCTTGTTCTCACTTAAAAAAGCAAAATAAATGTTTTTAATGGCTTTGTTGCTTTTGTTTCTAATACCATTCCATACTCTTTTTGCTTTTTCATTATTGGTGAAAATAGTCTCCGTTTCTGTGAACAATCCATTTTGAGCCTGACCGTTTTTTTGAATATCGGCCTGTTGTAATTTTTGTTCAAATCCACAGAATACCGCAGTTAAAAAACCATTGAAACTTGCATCGTAAATTAATGTTCTAGATGTTTTCATACTTGATTGTTTTTAAAAATAAAAGCTTAGAATTTTTCTCCATTTTCCTATCACATATTTTTTAAATCTATTTCTTTTGTGGACATAGGCATAACCGGCAGTAAGCACAATACGGTGACTTCGTTCTAAAAATGAGTTTGTTTTTGGGACAACCATTTGATGTTGTGTATCATTTACATATTCCATAGTGATTAAATTAAATAGTTAGTTGAATAATGATAATTGACTGCTATAATTACTTCTAAATTTTCCTGTCGATGTTTTTAAGATCATTCCTTTTATATGGTTTGCTTCCAAGTCCCTTCTTTCCCAATTTCTAGAGTCGCAAACGATAAAATATTGCGCTCGGTTTAATGCTATGCCCATTTTCTTAAGATGTTCCCAATTTAATTTTGAAAACCTTCGTGCATGTATGATTTTAGAAACCGATTTCATGCCAACTCCTGGTATTCTGGCGAGAATAAATTTATCCGCTTTATTTACGTCTACTGGAAAATGATGAAGGTTACGTAAGGCCCAACTTAATTTTGGATCAACGTCCACGTCAAGGTTTGGATGAGTATCGTTTAATATTTCGGATACGCTAAAACCATAAAATCGTAAAAGCCAATCGGTTTGGTATAATCTATTTTCCCTAAGCATGGGCACTTGAGTGCCAATGGCCGGTAAACGATTGTCATTGGCTACAGGCACATATCCTGAATAATACACACGTTTCATATTATAATTTTTGTAAAAGTGTGTGGCCGAATACATGATGTCCTTGTCAGATTCTCCCGTGGCACCCACAATCATTTGGGTACTTTGACCGGCAGGAGCATATTTGGGTGTTGTCTTAATTAGTTTTTTTTCATTTTTATACTTTATAATCTCATCCTTTACTTTTAACATGGGCTTGGTGAAATCTTCATGTTTCTTATCTGGCGCCAATAATTTAAGACCCGAAATAGTGGGAATTTCTATATTTACCGATAAGCGGTCAGCATACAGGCCCGCTTCATACATAAGTTCGTCGCTAGCACCGGGAATGGATTTTAAATGTATATACCCATTAAAATTTTCTTCTTCACGAAGCTTTTTGGCTACGGCAATTAAACGTTCCATAGTATAATCGGGACTTTTAAAAATACCCGAGCTTAAAAACAGGCCTTCAATGTAATTTCTTCTGTAAAAGTTTATAGTCAAGTCAACTACTTCTTGAATTTTAAAGGCCGCCCTTTTTACATCATTACTCTTACGTGTAACACAATAGGCACAATCAAAAATACAATGGTTGGTAAGTAAGATTTTTAGCAAGGAAACGCATCTGCCATCTTCGGTATAGCTATGGCAAATGCCCATACCGGAACTATCGCCTAATCCCTTGTTTGTATTGGTACGTTTGCTACCGCTACTGGAACAAGAGACATCGTATTTGGCAGCATCTGCCAGAATATTTAATTTTTCCTTGATTCGTTCAAAATTCATATCTAAAGAAGTAATCAATCCAAAAATATGGATATATTCCATAATATGGAAATAATCCATAAATAATTATGGAAATAATCCAAATTTACTATATTTGAATATGGAAAATGAACTAACATTAAAGCGATTCACCGATATCCGTAGGGATTTAGGATATACCCAGGCCGAATTTGCCAAGCTAATAGGTGTTTCTAATACCACGGCCGATATAGAAAGGGGCAGAACCAAATTATCTGGAAAAGTGGTTTCTGAATTGCTTAGACATTTTAAGGTTAATCCACTATGGTTGTTTGGCGAAAGTGATAATAAATATTTGGAAACTTCCAATACAAGTGTAATACCTAAAGTGGTTACCGTAGATAGTGAGGATAGGGACAACATGGTTTTGGTAAATGCCAAAGCGGCGGCTGGATACCCACAAAACATAGCAGATACCAGTTGGTACCAACAGTTACCGGCATTCGATTTGCCTATTCCGGAATTTAGAAATGCAACCTATAGGGGTTTTCAAGTGGAAGGGGACAGTATGTTACCTAATTTACAACCAGGGGAATGGGTGTTGGCCCGTGCAATTGAACATATAGATCATGTTAGCGCCAACAAAATGTATGTTGTGGTATTACAAGATTCTGTAATGGTTAAAAAGATAGAAAAGCGTCCAAATTCCAATAATATAACTTTGGTATCCTTAAATGAGACTTATCCCCCTTATGATATTAAGCCATTTCAAATTCAAGAAATTTGGGAAGTGAGCAGTAAAATCACCTTTAATGTAGATGCAACTACGGATAGTGGTTTGTTGAAACAATTACAGGAGTCTATGCAAGAATTAAAGAACCAACTTCTGCATGTAAAAAAGGTATAGGACAAAATGCCTAATTTAACTGTTTTACATACAACCCACTATTTTTTAAGGTAAATCCTAAGCTTTTGTATAGATTGATGGCTGTAGTTCTGTGATGGCCACTAAATAAAAGAATAGCGTCAAGTTGTCTTTCCTTAGCACAATTTAATAATTTTTCAATGAGTTGTCTACCTAATCCTTGACCTCTATATTGCTCAGAAACAACCACATCTTCAATCATTCCTTTATAACCGGATATTACCTTATAATTAGCCATCATGGCAATACCTACTAAAATATTATTATCAAAACAGCAGGCTACATCAATCCTTTCTGGATGTTCTAAAATATCTTTTAAAGAAAGTTGTTTTAATTCTGAATTTAATTGTAAGTATAGTTGCGCCAATTGATTTTGTAATTCATCATTAATTCTTTCTTTATTCAAAAGTTCAATTTTCATACCTCCTTATTTTATTCTTAACAAATTGTTTCATTAATCTAGCTGGACCTAAATTAAAATATTTTATGCCTTATATTTAAGAAATAGGATTGTAAATTAAATTTCATGAAAGCAATAGCCATTTTCGTTTTTTGTTTTATTGGTCTGGTATGTAATTCACAAAACAGAGATACCTTAAAAGTAGGCTATACTCCAGCTGCACCTTTTATAGTTGCCGAAAAGGATAATATTGATGGACTCAACGTTTGGCTATGGAAGCAGGTAGCGCAAGATTTAGGGCTCACCTATGAACTTGTACCCATGCAATTTTCTGCCATGTTGGATTCTTTAAATACCGGGGGAATAGATGTAAGTATAAATCCTTTGACCATTAACAGTCAACGTAGTAAAGAAATGGAATTTACGCATTCTTTTTATCCGTCCAATGCCACGGTGGCCGTGGCAAGAGTATCTTCATTACAGAAATTAACAACATTTATTGGCGGTTTTTTTAATTTAAATTTTATAAAGGGATTGTTTCTTTTGATATTCATCATTTTCATTTTTGGATTAATGGGATGGCTTTTTGAACACAAGAAAAACCCTAAAAATTTTAGACCCGGTCCTAGAGGTATATGGGATGGAGTATGGTGGTCCGCTGTTACCTTGACAACGGTAGGTTATGGAGATAAGGCCCCCATCACCAAGTTTGGTAAATTGTCGGCCTTGTTATTAATGTTTATTGGCCTTTTGTTTATTTCAGGGTTAACGGCCGGTATAGCATCTAGTCTAACAGTAAATCAGTTAACTACCAATCCAGAAGGGTTCAACGAATTTAAGGATAGAAAGGTAGGTACCATTGCTAATTCCGGAACAAGATTGTTTCTTTCTGAACATTTTTTTAAAGATGTGATAACTTATGATGGTGTAGTGCCTGGACTTACGGCAGTAAAAAACGGAAAAATAGAAGCGTTTTTATATGATGAGCCCATTGTAAAATACCGAATTCAAAAAGACTCCTCCCTTAATGATTTGGAGCTATTGCCCATAAAGTTCGATGTACAGTTTTATGCTTTTGGTTTGCCAAAAACCCATACCGTGTTAGAACAACAAATCTCTCAAAGTATATTGGAAATTATAGAATCCAACGAATGGGATGTGGTTTTAAGCGAGTACGGGTTAGTAGAATACTAACGGTTATATCCTTTAATTTCACCCATATTAATTTGCACTGGTCCCATTAGATGTGTTTTAGGTAAAAATGCACCGCTTTCCATTACTGCCCAGTCATCCCAAGTGGCTTCTATGCCGCCAATAGGAATTATAGACACCCACATTTTAAAACTTTTTGGAAAGCCATTGGGTTGCAAGGTCCATAAATAAGAATCACCTGGGGTTGAGCCCCCTTTCGTATAGGTCACTAGTAAAGCCTCATGACCATCTTCCGTAGTTACGAGCTTGCGTTGAACTCCTTTATCCATTACTTTGTAAGGAGCAACAAGCCAAAATGAATCGTTGTTGAACATATCAATAGCCTTTTTCACCACATCGTCACTTTGATTTAAGCTTAGTTCTACTCCATTTTTGGATGCTTTACTGGAATCTGGTGTTATTAAATCAATTTCTACTATATAATTATCCCATTGGACTTCAACTTTGCCATTGGTTTTGTCCCATTTATATAAATGCTCCCCTCCTCTAAAAGACCATTCTAAAAATTGGGTGTTTTCATAGGCTTCATAATTAAGGGAAGTCAACATCTTTTTAGCTAGGGCATCTGCTTCTGGACCTATTCTGCCATCGGGCAATGGTTCATTATAAATAGCATATATCACTCCAAATGCAATCAACAATAGAAGGCCGATTATACCTAAAATTTTTAATGGTTTTTTCATCTTCTGGTGTAATCAAATAATTTATTTAAACTTAGTAACCAACAGCTGTATCATCACCTCTTTTATCTGCTCCACCTTCAAGTTTTCCATCAGGTAAAACTTTTATGGCATCTACTTTACCAATTATTGGGGTGCGATCTTCATTTATTATGTATCCTTTGGATTTCATTTCTTCTTTTAAGCTTTCCGGGAAACCCTCTGGTTCAAATATGACCATATCAGGAAGCCATTGATGATGAAAACGTGGTGCGTTAACCGCTTCTTGCATACTCATATTATACTCATAAGTATTTAATATAGTTTGTGCTACTGCTGTTATAATGGTAGAACCGCCGGGTGTTCCTACAACAAGCCAAAGTTTACCGTCTTTTTCAACAATGGTCGGTGTCATGCTACTCAACATACGTTTTTCGGGGCCTATGCTATTGGCTTCAGCTCCAATAAGTCCAAACATATTGGGAACTCCAGGTTTGGCACTAAAATCATCCATTTCATTATTTAGGAAAAAGCCTAGTTCATCCGAATATAGTTTGGATCCATAAGCTCCATTTAGGGTGGTGGTAACGGAAACGGCATTCCCCTCAGCGTCCACAATGGAATAATGTGTTGTTTCCATACTCTCTACAATTTCAATATTCCCTCTTTCCACATCTGATGATTTTGTGGCTTTGTCAAAAGAAAAATTGGACATGCGATCCTGTAAGTAAGAATCGCTTAACAAAACATCTAAGGGTATATCAACAAAATCAGGATCTCCCAAATAATAGTTACGGTCAGCATATGCCCTACGGGATGCCTCTGTAAACAATTGTATAGTTTTGGCAGAATTATGGCCATAGTCCGCAATGTTATAGGGCTCCATCATCTTTAAAATTTGATTTATAGTTACTCCGCCACTACTGGGTGGACTCATACTTATGATTTTTAAATCTTTATAATTAAAAACAATAGGTTTTCGCCAAACCGCTTGGTATTTTTCTAAATCCTCTTCGGTAATATACCCCCCATTTTCTTGAATAAAAGCCGCAAGTTTTTGGGCCACCTCTCCTTTATAGAATCCGTCTCTGCCATTTTCAGCTATACTGGTGAGTGTTTTGGCAAGGTTAGGGTAAGTAATGATATCACCTTTACGAAACGCTTCGGCAAATTTGGTGCTATCTCCATTTACTTCTATAAACTTATCACGCTGACTGGCTAAACGTCTTTCTTGGTTAGCGGTAACCACCACTCCTTTTCTTGCTAATGAAATTACAGGAGCCATTATATCTTTTAAAGGCATTGAACCAAACTTCTTATGTACCTCGATTATACCGGCCACAGTTCCGGGAACACCAACTGCTGTTGCCCCTATAGTACTTTTACCAGGAATCACATTGCCTAATGAATCTAAATACATGTCTTTGTGACCTGCAAGTGGAGCCTTTTCCCTATAATCCAATCCACCAACCTCACCATTAGCCTTTCGGTAAACCATAAAACCACCCCCACCAAGATTACCGGCAAAGGGATATGTGATAACAAGCGCCGTTTCCGTTGCTACCATGGCATCAAATGCATTTCCGCCATTTTTCATGATTTCAACACCTATTTGTGAGGCTTCCTCACGGGCAGATACCACCATTGCCTTTTCGGTTACCAAACCGGTGGGTAAAACAGGGGCTTTTTTACATTGTACAAAAACAAGAAGCAACAGTAAAAAGTAAAAAGTTTTTTTCATAGGGTTTATATATTATGGTTGGTTTTTAAAAATTTATATGGAGTTGAATTTTTGTTTGGAAAAGATAATTAATTCTTCAAAAAATAAAGTAAACTCATTTTCAAAATCTGTGTAATGCTCTTCTAAGTCCAAAATAGCGAAGTTCATTTTGGATTTGTTTTTTGTACGTCTGTTCATTCCATTCAATACCTTGCCTATTCCTTCCATTTTAGAATAGTTATATAGCCAATTGTCAGAAATCATATAGGGCATCATTCGTTTAACCCCATCTGGTAAAATGGTATAGTTATCCTCTAGCATATCATAAAAATCATCAACATAAACATCTAATGGTATATCGGAATAAGTGGACCAATTCTTAGCCAGAAAATGATCATAAAAAATATCAACGATTACCCTGCTATAGTGACTATAATTATCATGTAGTCGTTTACTGCTTATTTTAGGTATTTTATGGGCATCCGTATAGGTGTCTATATGCCTATGTAACGTAATACCTTTTTGAATTTTTTCAGGTAAATGCCGGTATTTATTTCCTCTAATACTATCCGCTATAAAATTGCCGATAGTGATATCATTATCTCCAAAAGATAAATAAATGTGGGCCAAAAAGTTCATTTGCCGATCATATTTTATAAATGTCGAATTTACGAATTGCTAATCTCCCAAATGCAATCAGACCTTGTATATTTGCAAAAACTTAAATCAATATATGACACTAATTAAATCTATTTCCGGTATAAGGGGTACCATAGGAGGGAAGCCCGGTGATAATTTAACCCCAATAGATGCCGTTAAATTTGCTGCGTCTTACGGTATTTGGTTAAAAGAATACTCTAAGAAGGACAATCTTAAAGTAGTTATTGGGAGAGATGCCCGTCTTTCTGGTGAAATGATTCAGAATTTGGTTGTTTCTACCTTGGTGGGATTGGGAATAGATGTTGTAGACTTAGATTTGTCCACTACACCAACAGTTGAGATAGCTGTACCATTAGAAAAAGCGGACGGAGGTATTATTTTGACCGCCAGTCATAATCCAAAGCAATGGAATGCACTGAAGTTGTTGAACGAAAAGGGTGAATTTTTAGATGCGGCCCAAGGAGCTCTTATTTTGGAGATTGCCGAAAAAGAAGATTTTGATTTCTCTGAAGTTGATAATTTAGGTGAAATAACCAAGAACGATAGTTATATAGACATCCATATTGATGAAGTGCTTAGTTTGTCTTTGGTAGATGCAGATGTGATTAGGAAGGCCAAGTTTAAAGTGGTTGTAGATGGTGTAAATTCTACAGGAGGAATAGCCATTCCTAAATTATTAAAGGAATTGGGTGTAGAGGTTGTTGAGTTATATTGCGACCCAACTGGTCATTTTCCACATAATCCGGAGCCTTTAAAAGAACACTTGAAAGATATTTGTGATTTAGTGGTTAAAGAGAACGCCGATTTTGGAATTGTAGTAGATCCAGATGTTGACCGTTTGGCTTTTATTAGTGATGATGGTGAAATGTTTGGGGAAGAATATACATTGGTGGCCTGTGCGGACTATGTATTGGGGAAAACAAACGGTAATACGGTTTCTAACTTATCTTCTTCTAGGGCCTTGCGTGATATTACCGAAAAACACGGTGGTACTTATGAAGCGGCTGCGGTAGGGGAAGTAAACGTTGTTACTAAAATGAAGGCAAATAGCGCCATTATAGGTGGTGAAGGTAATGGAGGTATTATTTATCCTGAAAGTCATTACGGACGGGATTCATTAGTAGGTACTGCATTGTTTTTAATGCTGATGGCGGAAAAAGGAGGAACGGTTGCAGAGCTTAGAGCCAGTTACCCAAGTTATTTTATGAGTAAAAAGAAAATACAATTAACTCCCGGTTTGGATGTGG
>CBFIGW010000022.1:0-26604 GCA_965662155.1 Maribacter sp.
AAAAATCACTCGAATTGACGTGTTTATATCATCCCTAAAAAATCCTGCTCCGTGATAATGGGGATTCCCAGGCTTTCCGCTTTGGTACGTTTGCTAGGTCCCATTTTATCCCCGGCCACCAAATAACTGGTCTTGGAGGAAATAGAAGAACCTACCTTGCCCCCATTATCCTCTATGAGTTTTTTAAGCTCTGTTCTACTGACCGACTCAAATACCCCCGAAACCACAAAGGTGGACCCTTTTAGCACTTCGGTTTGGTTTTCCAGTTTTTCGGCGGACAGTTCCAATTGTATTCCGTGCGATTTTAACCGTGCTACCGCAATTTGATTTTTTTCGTTCTGGAAGAAATCTACCACGCTCTCCGCAATACGTTCTCCAATCTCATCTACCGTTACCAGTTCCTCCGCGGTAGCGGCCATTAGCGCATCTATATTTTTATAGGCCTTGGCCAATTTTTTAGCTACGGTCTCCCCTACATAGCGTATTCCCAGTGCGAACAACACTCGCTCAAAAGGAATGTTTATGGAGGCGGCCACCCCTTTTACCAAGTTCTCTGCCGATTTTTCGGCCATACGCTCCAAGGGTAAAATCTGTTCTTTGGTAAGGTCATACAGATCGGCATAATCATCTATTAAACCCTCCTTGAACAACAGCTCTACCGTTTCACCGCCCAAACCTTCTATGTCCATGGCCTTTCTAGAGATAAAATGCTGTATGCGCCCCGTTATCTGTGGTGGACAACCATATTCGTTAGGGCAATAATGCTTGGCATCCCCTTCTTTACGAACCAAGGGCGTACCACATTCCGGACATTCGGAAATATAAACCGTTGGTGCTGAACCTACAGGTCTTTTGGAAAGATCCACACCAATAATCTTGGGAATGATCTCGCCTCCTTTTTCCACAAAAACGGTATCCCCTTCACGGACATCTATTTTTTCTATCTGGTCCGCATTGTGTAACGAAGCCCTTTTCACTGTTGTTCCTGCCAAAAGCACAGGTTCTAGATTGGCAACCGGGGTTATGGCGCCCGTTCTCCCTACTTGGTATGAAATATGGTCCAATACCGTAAATACTTGTTCCGCCTTGAATTTATAGGCCATGGCCCAACGCGGTGATTTTGCCGTATAGCCCAGCTCATCTTGGTACTGCAAGCTATTTACCTTTACCACTACCCCATCGGTCTCATACGGTAAATCGTGACGGTGCTCGTCCCAATAATTTACAAAGTCCATCACCTCTTCGGTATTCTTGCACAACTTGGCCACGGTAGGTACTTTAAAACCCCAATCCCGTGCTTTTTGTAGCATGTCTATCTGTGTGGCAATACCCGTGTTATTTCCAACGATACCATATAACAAACACTCTAACGGGCGCTGTGCCACGGCGGCACTATCCTGTAACTTTAAACTGCCAGAAGCCGTATTCCTTGGATTCATGTAGGGGTCTTCCCCATTTTCGATTCGTTCTTGGTTCATTTTTAAAAACCCGTCAAAAGGCAGTACAATTTCCCCACGGATATCAAATTTATCGGGAAAATCGCCTTGTAACTGTAAGGGAACCGATTTGATGGTTTTTATATTGGTGGTGACATCATCACCCTGAAAGCCATCGCCACGGGTGACCGCTTTTACCAGCCTACCTTTTTCATAGGTTATGCTAATACTGGCACCATCATACTTCAACTCACAAGTAAATTGTACAGGAACATCGCCCAAATTACGTTGAATACGCTTTTCCCAATCTTCCAAATCCTCCTTGGAATAGCTATTGTCCAAGGAATACATGCGATGCTCATGAACTACGGTCTCAAAATTCTTGGTCACCATTCCTCCTACACGCAATGTAGGTGAGCTGTCATCATAAAATTCGGGATGTTTGGCTTCCAATTCCTGCAGTTCCTTCAGCTTCATATCAAACTCATAGTCCGAAATGGTAGGTGTATCTAAAGTGTAGTACTGATAGTTATGCAAGCGCAGTTCCTCACGAAGCGCTTTTATTTTTTCCTCAACGTTCATTATAGTTGTTCTTTATTGATCCATTTTGGTATGGGTAGCGGTTTATAGTTTTCCATTTTATCCAACAATTGTTCTATATCGTCATCTACCAAAAGGGCTTTGTAGTGTTCAAGTTGTACAAAACCTTTGTCCACCATTTTTTTGAGCATGTGCAACAGCTCATCATAAAATCCGTTTGTGTTCAATATACCGATAGGATATTGGTGCAAGCCCAACTGACCCCAGGTGAGCATTTCAAAAAACTCTTCCAAGGTACCAAATCCGCCCGGCAACATTAAGATACCGTCAGAGAGGTCGTGCATGGCCAATTTACGTTCTTGCATATTTTTAGTGATAATCAGTTCACTTAACTCATCATGAACAACCTCTTTTATCTTTAAAAATTCTGGGATTACGCCAATTACCTCACCAGCTTGGTCCAATGCACCTTGGGCAACCTTACCCATAATACCGATTTTTGCACCGCCATACACCAATCGGATATCTTTTTTAGCCAATAAAGCCCCTAAATCGTATGCTTTTTCAACATAGGCAGGTTCTGTACCTTTACTACTGCCACAAAAAACCACCACACTTTTCATTGTCGAGTCGCTTTTATCATTCTATCATTTCCGAACATATCTTTTTTTACTATGATATCCTTAAAATTATAACCTTTTAGGAGTTCTACCATTTCTTGAGACAAATATTGATTGATTTCTAAGTACAAGCTTCCATTTAGCTTTAATTGTTTTTGGGCATATGCGCCAATGGCCTCGTAAAATATCAAGGGTTCCCTATCTGTTACATACAATGCCAAATCGGGCTCATGCCGTTTTACGTTCTCCTGCATCTGTTCTTTTTCCAATTCCCGTACGTAGGGCGGATTGGAAACAATGATATCAAATTCCGTTTGTAAACTTGTAGGTAGCGTATTGGTTTGTAGAATATCGGCCCTTATAAAATCTACTTCAACCCCATTATCAGTTGCATTCTTGGTGGCAATTTCCAACGCTTCCGAAGATATATCCACCGCCCTTACGTTACCATTATTTAGATTTTTAGCCAATGCTATGGCAATACAACCGCTACCTGTGCCTATATCCAAAAGTTGTAGCTCGGCATCGTTTTGCTTATAATCACCCAATATCCAACGCACCAACTCCTCGGTTTCCGGACGTGGAATCAACACCTTTGAATTTACTTTGAAGTCCATATCCATAAAGGAAGTGTGACCAATAATATGCTGAATGGGAATATGTTGTTTTAATTTACTGAGTGCTTCAAAAATTGGGTTTTCTTGGTCCTTATCCAAAATATACTTTGGCTCAAAAGCCAGGATAAAACGTTCCAAGCCATAATATTCCTCGATAAGTAAATAGAAGAAACTGCTAACTTCATCACGACCGTATATCGCATCCAGTTCTTTGTGGAAAATATTTTTTATTTCGCTTAACAGCATTAAACCAATGATTTAAGCATCCAAACCGGACAAGAAAAATGTCCCGTATCGCCCATTGGAGCATCTATATATTCAAAACCGGACTTTTTATATAGCATTTGGGCATCTTTCATATAGGGCATGGTTTCCAGATAGCATTTTTCAAACCCGTATTCCTTAGCCCTAGCCAAACAAATATCTATCATTTTTCGCCCCAGGCCCCTACCACGGGCTTCTTCCAAAAAATACATTTTTTGAAGCTCACAGACATTACCTTCATAATTATCCAATTGTGCTACACCCGCACAACCAATAATTTCTCCCTTTTCTTCCACGACAAAATAGGTAGCCTTTGCCCTATCATAATTCTCATACATATGGTCCAGTGCCGTGTCCGCATATGCCGTACCCACTTTTGGCACACCTAGATCTACCAATACCTTACGTACGACCCTAGCCACATTGGCATTGTCCTCTTTTTTAATCTCCCTTATAATCGGCATTCCCATAGTTTCCAAAATATAGGTTTTAAAGTGCTATTTTTGACGTGTGAAGATACGTGAATTACGTAAAAACGTAAAGTCATATCCGCAATAAAATTAGGCCGTTAAAAATGATAGACCAACCACAAGACAATCAGTTAAATACCCATGAAACGTATATGCGGCGGTGTATTCAGATTGCTAAAAACGGATTGGGCAAAACAGCCCCTAATCCTATGGTGGGTGCGGTAATCGTTCTAAACGATAAAATAATTGGGGAAGGTTTCACCAGCGCCTTTGGTGGAGCCCATGCCGAAGTAAATGCCATTCATAGCGTACAAGACAAGGATCAATTACAGAAAGCAACTTTATACGTGACTTTAGAACCCTGCTCCCACTATGGAAAAACACCGCCCTGTGCGGACCTTATCATAAAACATAAAATACCACGTGTAGTCATAGGGCTTAAAGACCCACATGAAAAAGTCGCCGGAAATGGTATAAAAAAACTACTTGAGTCCGGTTGCGATGTTACTACCGGTATTTTGGAAAAAGAATGTAGGGAACACCACAAGCGCTTTTTGACCTTCCATGAAAAGAAACGGCCCTATATTATCTTAAAATGGGCAGAAACCTTGGATGGTTTTATAGCGCCAGAAAGTAATGAAAGGACTAATAAACCAGAACCTTATTGGATTACTTCTAAAAGGTCCAGGCAATTGGTACACAAATGGCGTAGCGAAGAACAGGCCATATTGGTGGGCACCACTACAGTATTGGCCGATAATCCTAAATTGGATGTTCGGGATTGGAGTGGAAAATCGCCCATTAGGATTGTTTTGGATAAGGATTTGAAAATTCCATATGCGTATCATGTATTAGACGGAAATCATAAAACGATTGTGTTTACGGTTGCAACTCCTAAAACCAATCTGACAAATGTTTCTTTTATCCAGGTTGATTTTAATGCAAATTTAGTCCAAGAAATAGGTAAACATCTGTATAAGCAAAACATACAAAGTGTTTTGATAGAAGGAGGTGCAAAAACCCTTCAAAGCTTTATTGACGCTTCTCTCTGGGACGAAGCTAGGGTTTTTAAGGGCCCCGTTATTTTTAAATCCGGTACTAAAGCACCAATGCTTAAAGGAAACATGGTGAGTTCACAAACTATAGATAAAGAGCTATTAATTACAATACAACATGATTAAAAATATCATATTCGATTTTGGGGATATTTTCATCGACCTAGATAAACCCGCCACGTTCAAGGAAATGGAAAAACTTGGCTATACCGAGGTACAACCGGAAATGATAACCTTAGCACAGGATTATGAAATGGGATTGGTTTCCAATAATAATTTTGTTTCTGAAATAAACAACTTCATCCCAAATGCAAGTCCGGAACAAATACAGAATTCTTGGAACGCTATACTCAAGGATTTTCCGGAGTATAGACTTACATTTATAGAGGAATTTAATAAAACAAATGACCATAGACTTTTCTTATTAAGCAATACCAATGACCTGCATATTGAATATGTAAAGAAAACTATGGGATGGGATCGCTTTAAAAGGTTTAGGGATTGTTTTGAACAGTTTTACCTCTCGTATGAGATAAAAATGAGAAAACCCAATGCCGATATCTTTGAATTTGTACTGGATCAAAACCAACTAAAAGCGGAAGAAACCCTGTTTATTGATGACACCAAAGAAAATACAGATACTGCACAACAATTAGGAATCCAAAGTTGGCATTTACAAGTAGGCCAGGAAGATATTACCGACCTTACAAAAAAGTTGTAGATGTATTACCTACTGCTAAGTATACTTTCTTCTAGCCTCATTTTCGTGATTTTTAAATTGTTCACGAAACATACCATCCAAACTTTATATGCCATAATCGTGAATTATGTCACCGCTTGTATGGTAGGCCTATATTTTTATAAAGGTGAGGTTCAAGTAGCGGACATTCCTTCCAAACCTTGGTTTTTAGGAACTCTGGCACTTGGTGTCCTTTTTATTGTGGTTTTTAACCTAATGGCGGCAACATCACAACGTATAGGCGTATCAGCTGCATCGGTAGCAACAAAAATGTCTTTGGCCATACCAGTGCTATTTGGCGTTTTTGTTTATAAGGAAACCTTGGGGAGTGTTAAAATAATAGGAATAGTTCTGGCTTTGTTCGCCGTATATTTTGCATCGGTCAAGAAAAAAAACATAAGCATAGATACATCAGACCTTTGGTTGCCCATTTTGGTATTCTTAGGCTCGGGAATAATAGATACGAGTATAAAGTACGTGCAAGAAGTACATGTGCAAGAAAAAGAATATCCACTTTTTACCGCTCTTGTTTTTGCGGCGGCAGCTATAACGGGTATTTCCTTTTTAGCCGTAAGAAGCATAAAACAACCTTTAAAAGTGAATTTAAAAAATGTTTTAGGGGGTATTGCGCTTGGTGTTCCCAATTACTTTTCCATTTACTTTTTAATGAAAGCCCTTCAACATACCAATTTGAATAGTGCCTCTATCTTTACTATAAACAATGTGTTCATTGTAATTCTTTCAACGCTATTGGGTATCCTATTGTTCAAGGAAAAAGTTAGTCTAAAAAACTGGAGTGGAATTGCCATAGCCGTTTTAAGTATTATTTTGGTTGCCTATGGTGATGCTATTTTGATATCCCTTAAAGATATTTTCTAATGCATGAATCCTTGGATACATACCTAACCTTGTCAAAACCTACCGAAGCTATTCTGTTAAAAGAAAGGAAGAGCAAATTTTATGGGTATGCCTACCCCATTAAAGAAGAGGCTGAGGTAAAGCCAATAATTGAGTCTTTAAGAAAACAATATCCAAGTGCCAACCATGTTTGTTATGCTTGGCAGTTAGGTATCCATGACCCAGCGTACAGGGCAAATGATGATGGCGAACCCAATAATTCTGCTGGAATGCCCATTTATGGTCAAATACAATCATTTGATATTACCAATGTACTAGTTGCCGTAGTTCGCATTTTTGGGGGCACCAAACTTGGTGTGGGCGGATTAATAAGTGCCTATAAAAATACGGCTCAACTTACATTGGAACAAAGCCATATTATAAAGGAGATAATTCAAAAGAAATTCCAATTACAATTTAAATATCCTGAAATGGATATTGTGATGCGACTTATAAAAAAGAACCAATTAGAAATTGATAGTCAAGAATTGGCATTGGAATGCAAAATGACTATTTCTGTAAGAGCCAGAGATTATGAAAAGGTGTTTGAAGAATTTAAGTCCTTTCATAAAATAAAAACCATTGGCCCTACTGAATAAAAAAACTTTGATTTATAAATTTTCAAAGCTTATTTAAGATATAATCCGGACATTTTATAGGTCTTTTCCTGTTAATATCCATAAACACCAAAACAGTGTTGGCCGTAATCAATTTTTCTTCTTTTTCATTTACAATTTCATACTCAAATTCGATACGAACCGAAGGTGTTTTTTTTAACCTAGTTTTTACGGTAATCAAATCATCATACAGTGCTGGTTTCAAGTAGTTTATACTCAAACTTATAACAGGTAGCATAATTCCTTCGTCCTCCATACCCTTATAGGACACACCTAGGGACCTAAGCCACTCAACCCTGCCAATCTCTAGGTATTGCGCATAATTACCATAGTACACATAACCCATTTGATCTGTTTCCCCATACCTAACCCGAAAAGAAATTTCATTAAAATTGTTCATTTTGGAGTAAAAAAGTATATATTTAGAAGTTGCTTGGACGCAACGCGAACATGGTAAAAAAAAAGGTGATATTCAATAGCATTTGATTTTTTTTTTAGGATTTTTGTTCACATATTTGTCCACCCTGATAAAATGTTATCTAAAAGTTAATTTAAGATACCATCTTTAATTTTTTTAAACCTAAAAACAAGAGTTTTTTTTATTATGAGTGTTACTGCCGATTCCGTATGGAAAAATTGTTTGGAATTTATCAAGGATAATATCCAACCGCAGGCATTCAAGACTTGGTTTGAGCCTATTAAACCAATTAAGCTTTCCGAAAATTCCTTAAGTATACAAGTTCCAAGTAAATTCTTTTATGAGTGGTTAGAAGAACACTATGTAAAATTATTAAAGGTTTCGTTAACCAGGGAATTAGGGGAGACTGCTAAATTAGTGTATATCATTAGAATGGAGAACACTTATGGCAACAAAGAACCATTCACGGAAAAGATACCGAGTACTAACCGGGGCAATATGCAACCGCAGGAAATGGATGTTCCTATAAAGTCTAAAAACCCTGAGCTAAGAAATCCTTTTGTTATACCGGGTATTAGAAATATAAAAATTGAATCGCAACTTAATCCAAATTATAACTTTGATAATTTCTTGGAAGGGGATTCCAATAGATTAGCCAGGTCAGCGGGTATGGCTGTGGCCAATAAGCCTGGTGGCACCTCATTTAATCCCCTATTGATATTTGGTGGTGTTGGATTAGGAAAAACGCATTTGGCACACGCTATTGGTGTAGAAATAAAGGATAAATATCCAGAACGCACAGTTCTATACATTTCAGCAGAAAAATTTACACAACAATATATTGAGTCTGTAAAAAAGAATACTAGAAATGATTTTATTCATTTTTATCAATTAATAGATGTTTTAATTATTGATGATGTTCAGTTCCTTTCTGGAAAATCTGGAACTCAGGACGTATTCTTCCATATATTCAACCATTTACATCAAAACGGAAAACAGGTAGTTTTAACTTCGGACAAGGCACCTGTAGATATGCAAGACATTGAACAACGTCTCTTATCCAGGTTTAAATGGGGGCTTTCTGCTGAATTGCAAAGTCCGGATTATGAAACACGAATCTCAATCCTAAACAATAAGCTCTATCGTGATGGTGTAGAAATGCCCGAGGAGATTATTGAGTACGTTGCAAAACACATCAAAACTAATATTAGGGAATTGGAAGGTGCCATTATTTCATTAATAGCCCAATCTACCTTAAACAAAAGAGAGGTTACCATTGAGCTTGCCCAGCAAGTGGTAGAGAAATTTGTTAAGAATACAAAACGTGAGGTCTCTATTGATTATATACAGAAAGTAGTATCCGATTACTTTGAAATGGACGTGGCCACTTTACAGTCCAAAACTAGAAAAAGGCATATTGTACAAGCCAGACAATTAGCCATGTTCTTTGCAAAAAAATTCACCAAGGCTTCTTTAGCAAGTATTGGATCACAGATTGGCAAAAGAGATCATGCAACGGTTTTGCATGCTTGTAAAACGGTAGATAACCTAGCTGAGACAGATAAGCAGTTTCGTAAATATATTGAAGATCTTACCAAAAAATTCTCCTAAATTTTCATGGACACTAAGATTTTAATGGTATGTCTGGGAAATATTTGCAGGTCGCCATTAGCTGAGGGTATCCTAAAACATAAGGTAGATCCAGAAAAAATATTTATTGACTCAGCAGGCACCGCAGGTTATCACACGGGTAACGCCCCTGACCCCAGATCTATTGCCGTAGCCAAAAAATACGGAATAGATATAAGCAACCAAGTGTGCAGAAAATTTACCCCAAAGGATTTTGCCGATTTTGATATTATCTATGCCATGGACAAAAGCAACTATGCCAATATCATAAGCCAAGGTAAATCCCAGCAAGAAATTGATAAGGTTAGATTATTATTAGATGAAGTCGACTTAAATGTAAAGGAAGTGCCAGACCCCTATTACGATGCTGATGAAGGCTTTGAAAAAGTATTTCATTTAATTGACAAGGCATGCACTACCATAGTTGGAAAATTGGATAATAATATATGAGCGAATCACCATTAAAAAAAGGTAAAGTTTATTTGATACCAAGTACTTTGGGAGATATACCACCTTTGGAGGTGTTACCAATATCCATTAAAAGGGCTATTGAAGAGATAGATTATTATATTGTTGAAAACGAGAAAACGGCCCGTCATTTCATAAAAAAAATAAGTCCTAGAAAATCGCAACCTTCTTTACAGTTGTTTGCGCTTAATAAATTTACCGAACCTAGTGATATTCCAACATTTCTTGACCCATGTCTTGAAGGCTTTGATGTTGGTATATTATCCGAAGCAGGATGTCCCGGTATTGCAGACCCGGGTGCGGCAGTGGTTAAAATTGCGCACCAAAAACATATTCAAGTAGTACCATTGGTTGGACCTTCCTCTATCCTATTAGCATTGATGGCTAGTGGTTTAAATGGTCAAAACTTTGCGTTCAATGGGTATTTGCCCATAGACAGTTCTGAACGTAAAAAAGAAATTAAAAAACTAGAAAAAAAATCTAGGGAAGAATCACAATCGCAGCTATTTATAGAAACACCCTATCGCAACAACAAATTACTTGAGGAACTTACCAAGACCCTTGTTCCAAGCACCTCTATTTGCGTGGCAACGGATATTACCCTACCAACTGAGTTTATAGTCACCAAAACTTCCGCTGCTTGGAAAAATGAAAAAGTAGACCTGCACAAAAGACCTACAATTTTTATAATTCAGGCATAAAAAAAAGCCTTGACAAATTGCCAAGGCCCCATTTTCATATGTACATAAAACTTTAAATTCTAGGATTCTTCTTTGCTTCAATCAAAGACAGATCATAACCAGAAAATTTCTTTAGGTAATTGGCTATAGTTGTCCCATAACCATCTATAACATCTACCTTACCGTATGACCTTAAGTAGGTCTTTACATTACCGGCACCAGCTAAATGTGCCGCTGCAAGTATACCGGATTCCGTAACTTTAATGCCACCAATATGTTTCCCAACAAATCTCTTGATATCCCTTCTTAAAATCCATTTATTTCTAGAAAGGTTAATTTCAAATACCTGTTCCTGTAAAGCAGGATTCTTTAAAAATTGATTTTCATTGGTAACACCCATTAATTCTAATGTGTTTTTACCAAATTGATATTTACCTAAATACCCAAAGGTATTTACAACAAAATAGTTTCCTTGAGATTCCTTAAATGCCAATGCTTCTTTAAAGCCAATAAGCGAGGTACCTAAGTAAGGTGGATTTACTTTTAAATTTTCAAAATACATTTCGTCTTTTGGAAATAAAACCGCAGTAGGTCCATTTACCTTTAGCTCGTTGGGCACTTCCACTTTTTGAAGGGTAAAGCCATAACTAACTAAAATAAAAATCACGATAAGTGGACAGAATATTGTTATCCATCTTCTCATATATAGTTTTTCTTAAGACTTGTGGCACAATGATTTACGCCTGCTTAAATTTCTCGCTGCAAAGTTATAACAGATAGTTTCGCTTATTAAGAAGGTTATGTTAAAACTATACACAATTAGTTAACATGTCTTAAAATTCCGACTATAGTCCTATCTATTTATATTTTGGGAATTAATCCATCGGATATATTGTGCTTTATTTCGGTTATGTTGCGATAAGCTTTCCGCGAACATGTGATAGCCAAAGTTTTCGACATTGGCCACGAAGTAATAGTAATTATGATTTTCAGGACTTAAAACTGCATCTATGGCACTAATATCCGGCATTGCAATAGGACCAGGAGGTATTCCGGCATACTTATAAGTATTATAGGGCGAATCCAATTCTAAATCCTTAAAAAGCACTCTTTTAATGATGGTGTCAAAATTACCTGTGCTTTTCTTAATAGCATAAATTACCGTGGGATCTGCCTGTAACAACATTCCTTTCTTTAATCTATTTAGGTAAACGCCAGCTACCCTAGGACGCTCATCCACTTTAGCTGTTTCTTTATGCACAATAGAAGCAAGCGTTAGCACTTCATCTGGCTTTAGATTTAATTTTTTGGCTTTCGCTTGTCGATCAGCATTCCAAAATTTTTGATATTCCTTCAACATTCTTCCCCTAAACTCTTCCGCATTGGTATCCCAAAAGAATTCATAACTATTAGGGATATAAGGAGCAAGGGCATTTTGCTGTGTAAAACCATTCTCATCTAAGAATTCCATATCCTTAAAGCTCGATAACAAACTACTACTATCCGCTTCTATCTGTTGAGAAATCCTTCCCGCTAAATCTTCTAAGGTCTCTTGATTGTTAAATGATACTTTGACCGGTATATTATTAACCCTCAAGGTGTTAATAATATCATTATTGGTCATTCCTTTTTTAATGGCGTATTTACCTCCCTTAATATTCGTAGCATATCCTTTTCGTTCTGCAGCAGACTCAAAGGAATCCAAGTCTTCCAATAGGGGCTCCAGAGATGTTTTTACCTGCTCAAAATCAGCTTCTGATGAAATAAAAACGAATGCTTTATCATTGTTAAAAGAGGTGTTAGGTGTAAAAAAAGTACCATATACCATATATGCAAAAATACCTGCGACAACAAGACCAATAAGAACTATGGCCAATAAAATCTTTTTTATATACATTAGTCAATCAACTTTTGAAATAGTAATTCGTTTTTAAATTTTTGGTTTGATAAAATCCAATCCTTTTTTGTGCCCACCAACTCAAATCCATGCTTTTTAAACAAATGAACACTGGCTTTGTTTTCTTCAAGAATATTAGCATAAAGTTGATGCATTTCTAAAGTCTCAAAAGCATACTTATATAAAATTTCCAATGCTTCTCCCCCAACCCCTTTATTTCTATTTTCTTTTTCAAGAATAATAATACCTACTCCTGCCCTTTTGTTCTTTGGGTCAAAATCGAATAGATCGATCAAGCCTATGGCTTTGTTTGCAAAATTACATACTACTAATCTTAACTGTTTTACATCATAAATATCCCTATGGGCATTATCTAAATACAACTGCAATACATCTTTAGAATAGGGAGTGATTGTTCCGCTTATTTCCCAAACATTGGTATCATTTTCCAAATGATAAAGAAAATCCAGATCATCTTTTTCAAGAGCTCTTAAATAGATATGTTGCCCTTTTAGTCTCATATTTCAATATCCCCCTTAAATACCTGTTTAGCTTCTCCAATAAGGTGAACATTGCTATAGCCATCATCGGTACAATCAAAACTTACCTGCAACTGTCCGCCTCTGGTATTTACGATAACTCTATTATTTTTGGTTTTATCAGTTTTATGCATTGATAAAGCTGCAGCTGTAACACCCGTACCACAAGACAAGGTCTCATCTTCCACACCGCGTTCGTAGGTTCTTATAGTAAAAGTGTCGCTTGATTCTTGTTCCACAAAATTTATATTGCTGCCAGATTTACCATACAATCCATATCTTAATTTTGCGCCTTCCTTATATACTTCAAACGCATCTATATCGGATACCATTTGCACATGATGAGGAGAACCGGTATCCATATATACCGCATTTTTCCTTACCGTAATATCTTCAACATCCTTCATCTTAAGGCTTACCACCGTGTCTTTTATAGTTGCTTCATGTGGACCATCAATCGCAATAAATGTGGTTGAGTCTTTAATAATATTCAAAAACTTTGCAAACGCTACAATACTTCTACCACCGTTACCGCACATACTTCCTTCATAGCCATCGGCATTAAAGTAAATCATTCTAAAATCCGTGTCAGTATCATTTTCCAAAAGTATAAGACCATCGGCCCCAATACCAAATCTACGGTCACATAACCGGGAAATCAATGCATTATCCTGCTTAGGAAAAGCGAGTAAACGGTTATCGATCATTACAAAATCGTTACCTGTACCTTGATATTTATAAAAAGATATTTTCATGCTATAATTTCTGTAGGCAAAGATACGTTTTATTACAGCTTTTTAAGAGGTTAAAAAGGAGTTAAAGCCTACAAACAATTTAACAAAACCATTAATTTTACCATATTCACAAGTTAAAAATATTACAGATTATGAAAAGAATTGGAAGCCAATTGATTATTGCTGTTTTTGCAGGTGCAATTACCTTAGGAGCTTACAAACTTTTTTTTGAGAAAGTAAATTATACTGTTGTTCCCTCTGACCAAGGCAACAGCGTTGTTAGCACCAGCTTTACGCCAACATCTGCAAGGGGTGCAGGAATTAACGAAGTAGATTTTACAACGGTAGCTGAAAATACGGTTAATGCCGTAGTCCACGTTTATAATGTAACACTAAGCAGAAGGCCGCCCTCTGTTTTTGAATTCTTTTATGGTTCTGAGGGTACCGTTACCCCGCAGGTCGGGACCGGTTCCGGTGTAATAATTTCACAGGATGGATATATTGTAACCAACAACCACGTGATAGCCAAGGCCAGTCAGTTACAAGTTACCCTGAACAATAACAGGACCTATGAAGCGGAACTGATCGGTACCGACCCTAACTCCGATATTGCCCTAATAAAGATTGATACCGAAGAGAAATTACCATATTTGGCATTTGGAGATTCGGACAATACCAAAATTGGAGAATGGGTATTGGCCGTTGGAAATCCTTTCAATTTAACCTCTACAGTAACAGCAGGCATTGTCAGTGCCAAAGCAAGAAGTTTGGACACACGTTCCAATCAATCATTTATTCAAACGGATGCCGCTGTAAATCCTGGTAATTCCGGTGGAGCATTGGTAAATACGAACGGTGACTTAATTGGCATTAACACCGCAATATCCTCACAAACGGGATCTTATGTTGGGTATTCTTTTGCCGTGCCAAGTAATATCGCCAAGAAAGTAGTCAACGATATACTGGAATACGGTAATGTACAAAAAGCATTTATGGGAATAACACCAGCTCCTGTAAATACAAGGGATGCCATTAAAAAAGGCATCAATGAAATAGACGGGGTCTTTATAGAATTGGTTGAGGAAGAATCGGGCGCAATGGAAGCGGGGCTTACCTACGGTGATGTCATTAAAAAAGTTGATGATATAGAAGTGCACAAATATCCAGATTTGACCGGGTATTTATCTACCAAAAGACCAAGGGATACCATAAATGTAACTGTTGAAAGAGAAAATGAATTATTGGTAATGCCAATTGTATTAAAAGAACGCCAAAAAATTATAGTACCGGTAATGGGCATGGTCGTAAAAAATCTTACTGCTGCCGATAAGAAAAAATTTAAGACAAAAAGCGGAGTGAAAATTACTGGAGTGCCAGAAAGATATAGAGGTTATGGTTTAAGTGGTAAGGTAATCATTATGGTTGATGATAAGGATATCACCAATATAACAGACGCAAATACCGCATTTGGAGCTATCTCAAAATATGGTAAAACCGTTATTACGATGTTGAACGAAGATGGTGAACGTGAACGGTTAATTTTTCAATAAAAGTAGTTATGCCCAAAAAAGTATCCTTTACAAGGATACTTTTTTTTGTTTCAATTGTTACAAAACTCTACAGAAAATGTAATTTTATAAACAAATAAAACAATTTAGCTGATATGACTCGTAAAATATCATACGAAAAAGAACTCGCTTTTCAAGCAGATAGGAGAAAGGCCACAACAGAATTTATAAAACTAATAAGTGACCTGTGGTATGACAAATCGATTGAAATAGTTCTTTTTAAAAACCAAGTAATCGATAAAAATGTTAGTGATATCATTCATCTACATGAATACGCTGGTGAATTTGTACAAAAACCCATTTCTATATTTGATTCTGTTGAATTGTTACGGGCAATAAATGATATATTACTTCCGCCATCAAAATTGGATATTGGTAAATTAACCTATGAATACCATTCGGACGATAATCATTTTGCAAATGTTAAGGCCTTTGTCATTGAAAAGTTAAAAAACGCCCCCAATACCAATACCATTGAACCTAGGGATGTAGTTTTGTACGGTTTTGGAAGAATAGGTAGACTTTTGGCAAGAGAATTAATGTCCAAAACTGGAAAAGGCACCCAATTACGTTTAAGGGCCGTAGTGGTACGAGGCGCTAAAGATGAATCCATTTTGGAAAAAAGAGCCAGTTTGTTACGAACAGATTCTGTACATGGTAATTTTAATGGCACGGTTAGCGTTGATTATGAAAATTATGCGTTAATCATTAATGGAACTACCGTACACATCATCAATGCAACACAACCCGAAGATGTAGATTACACTAAATATGACATTTCCAAAGCATTAATAATAGATAATACAGGCGCCTTTAGGGATAAAAAAGAATTATCCAGACATTTAAAGGCGAAAGGTGCCTCCAGGGTTTTATTAACTGCACCGGGAAAAGAAGTTCCCAATGTGGTTTATGGGGTTAACCACTTAGAAAATAATCCCGATCAAACAAAAATATTCTCGGCAGCATCTTGTACCACAAATGCCATAACCCCAATTCTAAAAGTAATTGATGATTCCCTTGGTATAAAAAAAGGGCATTTAGAAACAATACATGCCTATACCAATGATCAAAACCTGGTAGATAATATGCATGGCAAGTACCGTAGAGGTCGTGCCGCAGGATTAAATATGGTTATTACCGAAACAGGGGCGGGAAAAGCAGTTTCCAAGGCATTGCCATCTTTAGAAGGTAAATTAAGCTCCAATGCCATACGTGTTCCGGTACCAAATGGTTCTTTGGCAATATTAAACCTAGACCTACAGAATAAAACTTCTGTCGACGGCATAAATACGATTCTCAAAAAATATGCTTTGGAAGGTGATTTGGTAGAACAAATAAAATATTCCTTGAACAAAGAATTGGTGTCTTCAGACATTATTGGCACCTCTGCCCCATCCATTTATGACAGTAAGGCGACTATAGTTTCAGACGACGGTAACAATCTTATCGTATATATTTGGTATGATAATGAATATGGCTATTCACATCAAGTAATACGTTTAGCAAAATATATTGCTAAAGTACGCCGTTATACCTACTACTAAAAAAGTTTATATAAAAACATCCTATTGGGTGTATTTAAACGTAGTTGTATACGCAGGGATTAGGGTTTTATCTTTATATTTTCTTAATTGATTTTATTAAATTACTTTAGTCCTCTCTAAATCATTTTTTAATAACAATTGTTATCGTAATGAAAATCTCAAGAATACTATGTTTATTAACGGTCCTACTTACCGTGAATTTACAATATGGACAAGATTCAGAAAAAGAAGAAAAATTATCGCTGGATGAAGGTCCTATAAGCTCTCAATTCGATTATATTTCCAAACGCTCTGGCAATTACCGGGCAGATGGCGTTCGTTATGAAGTGGTAAAAGAAGCTAACCTCTATAAGTTGAGGAAAAATGTGTTGGACACTATTGACGCTATCAATAAAAAAACATCGGAATTAAATACTACCATTTCTGAGCATGAGACTACGATAAGCTCACTAAACAAGAAGCTTGAAGAGACCACTAATAACTTAGCATCCGTAACAGAGGAAAAGGACAGTATGTCTTTTTTAGGTATCTCTGTATCAAAAGGCACATATAATTTTATATTATGGTCTATTATAGCAGGCTTGTTTATTTTGTTGGGGGCGTTTATTTATAAGTTCAGAAATAGCAACATTCTTACCCAAGAGGCTAAGCAAAATCTGTCCGAATTAGAGGTGGAATATGAAGATCATAGACGAAGGGCGCTAGAGCGTGAGCAAAAAATAAGTAGGCAACTTCAAGACGAGATTAACAAACAAAAGAAAACCAAATAAATATAAAGCTCCTCATCAGGAGCTTTTTTGATAACAGCTATGAAGGTTCTACAAGCCGATATTTCCAATTTAAATGAGTTGGCACCGCTATTTAATAAATACAGGGTGTTTTACGGTCAAGAATCTAACCTCAATGCCGCACTAGCTTTTTTGGAGGAACGCTTTACCAAAAATGAATCCATAGTTTTCATGTCGTACGAAAATGAATTTGCAACTGGGTTCCTTCAATTATATTATTCATTTTCTTCTGTTAGCCTTAAACCTACCTTGATATTAAATGATTTATACGTTTCGGAGAAATATAGAAAACAGAATATTGGTGCTACTTTGTTGAGGCATGCTCAAGCGTATTGTAAGAAAATGGTTTTCTAGGACTAGTGTTAGAAACAGCCGTTGATAACCCCGCACAAAAACTATATGAAAAATTAGGATGGGAAAAAGATTCACATTGTTTTCACTATTTTTGGCACGCTTAGCAAAGATATTCCCATAACTTATGCGTATTGATATAATTACCGTACTGCCGGAACTTTTAAAGAGTCCGTTTGAAGCCTCTATCTTGAAAAGGGCCATAGAGAAAAAATTGGTGGAAGTACATTTTCATAATCTAAGAGATTATACAAATAGTAACTATAAACAAGTTGATGATTATCAATTTGGTGGTGGTGCCGGCATGGTAATGATGATAGAACCAATAGATCTTTGTATCTCTAAATTAACCGCCCAAAGAACATACGACGAAGTTATATATATGACTCCCGATGGTGAAACTCTAAACCAACAGACTAGCAACAATTTGTCGTTGGCCAAAAATATAATTATTCTTTGCGGTCATTACAAAGGTGTAGATCAAAGGGTAAGGGATATGTTCATTACAAAAGAAATTTCCATTGGCGACTATGTGCTTTCTGGTGGTGAACTTGGCGCAGCTGTTCTGTGTGATACCATAATTAGACTATTGCCCGGGGTATTAAACGATGAAACATCGGCATTGACCGATAGTTTCCAAGATGGTTTGTTGGCCCCACCCGTATACACGCGACCAGCAGAATATAAAGGCAGAAAAGTACCAGATGTATTGTTAAGTGGGAATTTTGGAAAAATTGAGGAATGGCGAGAACAACAGGCACATGAGAGAACACAAAAATTAAGGCCTGATTTATTAGATTAAGTAAATCTGAGTAAAAAATAAAATTCTTAATATATTTTTTGCTGGTTCTAATTTTAAAACTATTTTTGCACCCTGTTAAATCAACCTCTGACGAGAATCGTGAAAGTTGTTTTGATGAAATTCCAATAAAAAAATTATAATGGAATCATTAATTAAATATGTTCAAGACGAATTTGTAGCTAAAAAAGAATTTCCAAAATTCTCTGCCGGTGATACAATTACCGTATACTACGAAATTAAGGAAGGCGAAAAAACGCGTACACAGTTCTTTAAAGGTGTTGTAATACAACGTAGAGGTTCTGGTGCCACAGAAACCTTCACGATCCGTAAAATGTCTGGTACCGTAGGTGTAGAACGTATATTCCCAATAAATCTGCCTGCACTTCAAAAAATTGAGGTGAACAAAAAAGGTAAAGTACGTAGATCTCGTATATACTACTTCAGAGGATTAACTGGTAAAAAAGCAAGAATCAAAGAGGTTCGTTCTTAAGAATCCTTTTCAAAAATATCCAGAAAAACACCATCTATTTTAGATGGTGTTTTTTCGTTTATAAACAATTGTGAATTACCAAAGTTAACAACATGTTAATACTTAATATGTTAAAAAACAGTCGTTTACCAAAATATTTTCCTATATTTAAATATGAATAAGGTTTTTACCTTAGGGGTTATATTCTTATTCGTTATAAGGTTAACGTTCTTTATATTATTGTCATATCGTCTTCTCATAAACCTTTAAAAGTATATGGGAAAACGCTCAATAGCATAATACTGGGCTGTCGCTCTTTAAAATACTATGGGAGTCAATGAAGTTATTGTTTTAAAACAATAGTGAATTTTATTCTAAGGCAATGAGAAGAAATGGAGTACAGTTGCTTGGTTGGATGATTAAGAACTAAGAAACATTTCAAACGTCGGAATAGTGACGCAGGTGCAATCAATGGTTGCCGTTTTAATCCAAGGGTTAAAACAAAAAGGTCTGTAAACTTTCCCTAAAAAGCCATATCAATGTACACGTACAATGATATGGCTTTTGTTATTTAACAATACTTCTCAAGAATAGCTGAAATATTAAGGCTCAGACTACTTTTTAAGCCTAGAAAAAATGGTATATTTGCTCCGCTTTAATTTAAACCAAATTGCATATGTCCAAAATTTTATATACCAAAACTGACGAAGCACCTGCTTTGGCAACAGCATCGTTTCTACCCATTGTAAAAGCATTTACAAAATCCTCAGGAATAGAAATTGAAACTAAAGACATTTCGTTGGCTGGTAGAATCATTGCTACTTTTCCAGAGTTCCTGTCCCCGGACCAACAGATCTCTAACGATTTAGGGGAACTAGGACATATGGCGAAACAGCCAGAAGCTAATATTATTAAATTACCAAACATCAGTGCTTCGGTTCCACAATTGAATGAAGCAATTAAAGAATTACAAAGCAAAGGTTACAACTTGCCAAATTATCCAAGTGAGCCTAAGACCGATGCCGAGAAAGAAATAAAATCAAAATACGATAAAATAAAAGGTAGTGCCGTTAATCCTGTCTTAAGAGAAGGCAACTCGGATAGGCGTGCCCCGAGAGCTGTTAAGAATTATGCCAAGCAAAACCCACATAGCATGGGTCCTTGGTCTAGCGATTCTAAAACCCATGTAGCTACCATGGGCGCGGGTGATTTTCAAGCAAATGAAAAGTCTTTAACATTGCCCAAAGCTACCCGTATTCAAATACAATTGGTAAATACTACCGGTGAGAAATCAGTCTTAAAGGAAAATTTAGCCTTACAAGCAGGAGAAATTATAGATGCTACGGTTTTAAACAAAAAAGCACTACTAGAATTTCTACAGAAAGAAATACAAGATGCTAAAGAAAAAGGTGTTCTGTTTTCGGTTCACCTAAAGGCAACCATGATGAAGGTTTCCGATCCCATTATTTTTGGCCATGTTGTTGAAACATATTTTAAACCTGTTTTCGATAACTTTAAAGAAACATTCAATAAAATTGGTGTTAACCCAAATGATGGACTTGAAATTCTATATCAAAAATTAGAAAAATTACCTTCAGCTGAGAAGTCTGAAATAGAGTCTGCACTACAGATGACTCTAGCTGATGGACCTGATTTGGCCATGGTTAACTCCGATAAGGGAATTACTAATTTACATGTGCCAAGTGATATTATCATTGACGCCTCTATGCCGGCCATGATTCGAAATTCGGGCAGAATGTGGAATAAAGACGGAAAAGCCCAAGACACCAAAGCTGTTATTCCCGATAGTAGTTATGCCGGTATTTATAAAGCCACTATTGATTTTTGTAAAAAGCATGGCGCATTTGACCCAACCACTATGGGTACAGTTCCTAATGTAGGCCTAATGGCCCAAAAGGCAGAGGAATATGGTTCACATGATAAGACATTTGAAATTAAGGACAACGGTGTTGTTCAAGTGGTAGATTTGGAAAGCGGCAATGTTCTTATAGAACATGATGTTGCAAAAGGGGATATTTGGCGTATGTGCCAAGTGAAGGATGCCCCAATACAAGACTGGGTAAAGTTAGCGGTATCTAGAGCAAATGCCACTAAGGTACCTGCGATATTCTGGTTAGATCAAGAGCGTTCACATGATGCCGAATTGATTAAAAAAGTAAATGTATACCTAAAGGACCATAATACGGAAGGCTTGGAAATTAAAATTATGTCTCCAATCAAGGCTACTGAATTTACTTTAAAAAGAATGAAGGATGGTCTAGATACTATTTCTGTATCCGGTAATGTACTTAGGGATTATTTAACGGATTTATTTCCAATTCTAGAGGTAGGAACCAGTGCGAAAATGTTATCTATTGTCCCTTTGATGAATGGCGGAGGGCTTTTTGAGACAGGTGCAGGTGGTTCTGCCCCTAAACATGTTGAGCAATTTGTTGAAGAAGGTCATTTACGTTGGGATTCATTAGGTGAATTTTTAGCTTTAGGGGTCTCGCTAGAATTCTTTGGTGAGAAAAACAATAATCCTAAAGCAAAAGTCCTCGGGGACACCTTGGATAGTGCTACAGAGAAATTTTTATTGAACGACAAATCTCCTTCAAGGAAGGTAAAGGAATTGGATACGCGTGGCAGTCATTTTTACCTAGCCAAATATTGGGCTGAAGCATTGGCTGAACAAGCGATCGATTCAGATTTAAAGGAAATTTTTAGTGAGGTAGCTAAAAAGATACAAGACCAAGATCAACAAATATTATCAGAATTGATGGATGCACAAGGTGACCATCAAGAAATAGGTGGTTACTATAAGCCCGATGCTGTTTTGGTAGACAAAGCCATGCGGCCAAGTTCAACACTAAACACTATTTTAAAGACCTTATAAAATAGTCTTTCAATATAAAAAGCCTCCTTCTCGGAGGCTTTTATTTTTTAAATGGGAATACACTACTTAAGCATACATTTTCTCCTTATTTTTATTAAAAAATTAAAATGAAAAAGAGCTTTTGGGTACCTTTTGTATTTTTATTATTAGGTACTTTCTTTTGCAATGCCCAACAAAAATTTACACTTAGCGGGACCATTACGGAGGACAATAGTAATGAAACCTTAATAGGTGTAACCGTTATAATACCAGAATTAAACACAGGTATCACCACCAATGAATATGGATTTTACTCCATTACTCTTCCAGAAGGAAATTATAATGTGGTGATCAGCTATTTGGGCTTCGAAGATATTACCCGTCAAATAGAGCTAAATCAAAACACTAAGCTAGACATAAAATTAAAGGAAGAGGCAGAACAATTAGATGAGGTAGTTGTCACTGAAAACGTTGAAAAGATTGACATTAGAAAACCACAAATGAGTGTGAATTCATTATCTGTGGCAACCATTAAAAAAATCCCGGTTATTTTAGGCGAGGCAGATATTATTAAATCAATCCTATTATTGCCTGGTGTCACCAATGCGGGAGAAGGCGCCTCGGGATTTAATGTTCGTGGCGGAGCTGCAGACCAAAACTTAATTCTCTTAGATGAGGCTACAATTTTTAACTCGTCGCATTTATTTGGATTTTTCTCGGTTTTTAATCCAGATGCTATAAAGGATATTAAACTTTACAAAGGAGGTATTCCCGCCAGATATGGTGGTCGTGTTTCCTCTGTATTGGATATTTTTCAAAAAGAAGGAAATAGCAAGGAATTAAAGGTTAATGGAGGTATTGGAGCCGTAGCTAGTAGATTGTTGGTAGAAGGACCTATTAAGAAGGACAAGGCCGCTTTCTTAATAGGTGGCCGTGCTTCTTACGCCCATTTATTCTTGCCTTTGTTCGATATTGACAATACCGCCTATTTTTATGATTTAAACACAAAGTTGAACTTCAAAATCAACCCAAACAACAACATATTTCTATCTGGTTATTTTGGAAGAGATGTATTTGGAATCAGTGATAGCTTTGTAAACACTTACGGAAATGCCGTTGGTAATTTTAGATGGAACCATTTGTTTTCTGACAAATTGTTTTCGAATCTTTCGCTCATATATTCCGATTATTATTATGGTCTAAAGCTAGATTTTGTTGGTTTTAATTGGAATTCTGGTATAAGAAACTTCAATGTTAAATATGATCTTAAGCATTATGTGAACGATAAACTTCAGGTTAATTATGGCATTAACAATATTTATTACCAATTTAATCCAGGTAAAATAGAGCCGTCAAATTCGGATTCAGGTATTTTAGAAGAGCAGCTGATTCAAAAATACGCCAATGAATTTGCAGCTTACATAGATCTTGAGCATCGAATTAATGATAATCTAAGCCTTGGATACGGACTACGCTACAGTTATTTCAATAGACTTGGACAGGACGAGCTTTTTATTTATGAAAATGACAATCCGGTACGCTTTGATCCTTTTCTATTAATTTATCAAGAAGCGGAACCTATAGGTGTTTCAGAAATTGGCAGAAAAGGAAGTCTGGCTTCTTTTAACAATTTGGAACCCAGAGTATCAATGGCCTATACATTAAACTCAAAAAGCTCTATAAAGGCTAGTTATACAAGATTGGCACAATATTTACATCTACTTTCAAATACAAGTTCCCCTACTCCACTAGATGTCTGGACCCCAAGCGGTCCTTATATTAAACCACAACTGCTAGACCAGTACGCGTTAGGTTATTTTAGGGATATCAAGGAAGGTGATTATTCATTTGAGACTGAGATTTTTTATAAAGATATCCAAAACAGGATAGATTATATAGACGGCGCTAATCTAATAGCAAATAATGCTATTGAACAAGTTATTTTAAATGGCGAAGCCAGAGCTTATGGACTAGAATTACTTTTTAGAAAAAATGAAGGCCAGCTACAAGGGTGGTTAGCCTATACCCTATCTAAATCCGAACAAAGAACACCGGGCAGAAACGTGTTAGCGGACAATGGTAGAAGCAACTTGGAAAGTGGTATTAATTTTGGTAATTGGTACAACACCCCTTACGATAAAACACATGATATTTCACTATTTTTAAGTTACGACCTAAATAGAAAGTGGAGTTTCAGTAGTAATTTTGCTTATCAAACAGGCCAACCAACCAATTATCCCATAGGACAATTTGAATTTGAAGGGCTAACTGTTCCTTATTATGGCTTACGTAACAAGGAAAGATTGCCAGATTACCATAGAATCGATATTTCAGCCACGCTTACCCCAAAGAAAAATATAAACAAAAAAATAAAGGGTGAATGGGTATTCAGTATTTATAATTTATATAATAAAAGAAACGCTGCCTCTATAAACTTCAGAAGAAATCAGGATACTGGAGCCAATGAAGCCGTTAGGACATCTATTTTTGGAATTGTTCCTGCTGTAACTTATAATTTTAAATTCTAAAAAATGTACAAAAGCCTATATTATTTCTTCTTATTAATCGCGATTCTAAGCATCAGTTGCGAAGATGTTATTGAGGTAGACTTGCCTACGGAAAATCCAAGGTTAGCGGTAAACGCTATCATTAGAGTAGATACGAGCCAAACACTTACTACAGTAGAGGTACGGATTGCCCTGAGCAGCTCTTTTTTTGAAAACAATGAAAGTATTGATGTTGATTTAGTTCAAATTCAAAATGTTGAATATGAACCTGACAATACTTTAGAGGGAAATTCTATAACCTTAGGGTCGGTTGAACCGGGTGTCTATGTTGGGTCTAAAAGCACTAATTTTTTTACCAAAGGGCCACTAGATCTGTATATCAACTATGGAGAAGAACGGTTTTATGCCAGAACAAGATTTGTGCCATCTGTCCCAATTGAATCCTTGGAACAAGGAACTGAAAGCCTTTTCTCCGAAGAGGAAACAGAGATAAAAATATCCTTCACGGATATTGGAACGCGAGATGACTTTTATGTTTTTGATTTTGATTTTAATGAATTCCTGGTAAGTGAAGATGAGTTTTATCAAGGACAAACTTTTGAATTCTCCTATTTTTACGATGAAGAATTTGAAGCCGGAAGGGAGTTGGAAATTAGTATTTTAGGCGCCGATGAAACTTTTTTTAACTACATGAATCAAATTATTGTACAATCTGGTGGTGACCAAGGTCCATTTCAGACACCCGCAGCTACTGTAAGAGGAAATATTTTTAATGTAACTGGCATCGACAATATTGAAGTTTTGGATAATGTTGAACGTAATAATAACTTTGCATTAGGGTATTTCGCCGTAGTACAAGAATATAAAAGCTCAATTACTATAGAATGAAAACTGATAAAGAACTATTGGTAAATGGTATTAAAAAATTAGGATATACCGTAGTACTAATGTTTACAGCTCCTGTGGTAATATGGCAAGCCTTTAAGAATCAAGGTCATCCCCTTTATTGGCCAGTGTTGATTATTGGTATAATAATGGCAATAGCGGCCATTTTTATGGGGTTTAAAGGAATCGCCACCATAGTAGACTCTTTATTTGGAAAGAAGAAGACGAAGAACAATTAATTACTCCCCGAAGTTCTTTTAGGCTTTTTCCATTTGTTAGTTAAATCTGCGTAATTATAATCCAGAACCGTTTTTTGGCGCTGCAGTCTTCCAGACGCAAATGCACGTTGCAATATATCCTCGATTAAATAATCTTCTTGTACGCTATCCGGATGAAACTCCTCTTTAATGCTTATTTTAAATAATTTAGCGGTTGTGTTGTACCAAAACGCCCGCCAACCATTTCGTAGTTCTTTCACCAAATCAAATGCTGTTGTACCTGTTTGCCTATAGATGAGTTTAACCAAAATCTGACCTTCGGTTTTAGTTAGTTTCTTTAACTCCTCCGAAAATTCCTCTTCAATATATTTCTGTACTTTTCTAGTATATCGTTTTCTTTTTCTTTTGTTCTTAATACTAGCTAAACTATCATTTAACTCCACTAGACGTTCCGCGGCAAGTTTAGCATAAGGATAAACCTTTTGTGTTTTTCTCCTCAAAATATAATACCTTAGTTTTTCATCGTACGAAGAGAATTTTAACTTACCAAATACATACGCCTCTTCTAGCGAGATAGCACTTTGAACCAATGAATCCCCAGAAATGATAATCATCTTTTCCGCAATGGAATCCAGCGGTTCTTCTTTTACCTGACTATTCAGGAAAACAGTGCAGCAAAGAAAAACCATCAATATATATGTACTTTTTAGCATATCAAATTTAAAGCAAAAGCCTTGCCAAAATTAACGAATAATCACTGAGCATATTATTAAAAACAAGTGAATATTATTAAATTTGTAGTTAAATACAATTTGAATGGCTAAGAAAAATATTATTACCAAAAAATCTCTAGATTTTTTTGAAAAGTATCTTAATAATGCTTCTCCTACAGGTTACGAATGGGAGGGACAGAAACTATGGATGGCGTATTTAAAACCATATGTAGACACCTTTATTACCGATACCTATGGCACTGC
>CBFIGW010000022.1:26614-30496 GCA_965662155.1 Maribacter sp.
AATCAATCCAGATGCCAAATATAAAGTAGTAATAGAAGGTCATTCTGACGAAATCTCGTGGTATGTAAACTATATTACCGATAATGGTCTTCTGTACGTTATTAGAAATGGTGGTAGCGACCATCAGATAGCACCCTCGAAATGGGTGAATATCCATACCAAGAAAGGAATAGTAAAAGGTATATTTGGTTGGCCCGCAATCCATACTAGAAACAAGTCTAAGGAAGAACCGCCAAAACTAGACAATATTACCATAGATATTGGCGCCAAGGATAAAGAAGAGGCAGAAAAAATGGGTGTTCATGTAGGATGTGTAATAACGTATCCAGACACGTTCCAAGTACTCAACAACGATAAATTTGTTTGCAGGGCCATTGATAACCGTGCCGGTGGTTTTATGATTGCAGAGGTAGCAAGGCTCTTACATGAAAACAAGGTAAAACTTCCTTTTGGACTATACATCACCAATTCTGTGCAAGAAGAAATTGGTCTACGTGGTGCGGAAATGATAACACAAACCATAAAACCAAACGTGGCCATTGTAACGGATGTTTGTCATGACACCACAACACCAATGATCGACAAGAAAACACAAGGACATACCGAAATTGGTGCTGGACCTGTAATTTCTTATGCCCCTGCTGTACAAAACAAACTTAGGGAACGTATTATAGAGACGGCAGAAGATAAAAAAATACCGTTTCAAAGAATGGCAGCATCTAGAATGACAGGTACGGACACCGATGCTTTTGCATATAGTAATGGCGGTGTTGCCTCGGCATTGATTTCCTTGCCGCTGAGGTATATGCATACAACTGTAGAAACGGTACATAAGGACGATGTTGAAAATGTTATTAGGTTGATTTATGAAACACTACTAAACATCAAAGAAGGAGAAACTTTTAGTTATTTTGATTAAATATATTGATACAAATCCTTTCTCTTGAAAGGATTTGTCTTTTAAAGGTATTAATGGATGAGTTAATTGATATTCTGGATAGTAATGGCAATTACACCCATAAAACAGCAATGAAATCCGAAGCACATGCCAAAGGTTGGTTCCACCCTACCGTTCATATTTGGTTTTACACTAGCAAAGGAGAAATTTTAATTCAGCAAAGGTCAAAAAACAAAGATACCCATCCATTACTTTGGGATGTGTCCGTTGCTGGGCACATTGGTGCTGGAGAAGAAATTATGAATTCTGCCATCCGCGAAGTGCAAGAAGAGATTGGACTAAGGATCAACGAGAAAGATTTAGAAAAAATTGGTGTGTTTAAATCGATTCAAAAGCACTCCGAATCCCTTGTCGATTGTGAGTTTCATCACGTTTTTTTAAGTCGGCTAAAAATTCCATTAAATGAACTGAATAAACAAGATAGCGAAGTACACCAATTGTCCTTAGTTTCATATTCCGTACTGGAAACAAATATTCTAGAGCAAAAGAATTGGAATACCTACGTTCCCCACGATATAATATATTATAAAGAGGTGTTTAATAGTATTAAAACTAGACTAAAGTGATTTTATAAAGTCATTTACGCTATCTAAAGAATAGGTAGTCTGTTCACCGTTGTTCATATCCTTAACAACAAATGAATTATTTTTAAGTTCCTCCTCCCCTATTAATATTACATTAGGAACCTTGCGGTTGTTTGCGTATTTGAACTGTTTTTGAATTTTAACATCGGACGGATACAAATCTACCTTTAGTCCAGCTTTACGTAATTCGGTCGCTAGCTTTAATGCGGCAAAACCTTCTTGTTTCCCAAAGTTTAAACAAAGTACGTCCAATGATTTTTCTATCTGCTCTGGGAATAAACCCAACTCTTCCAGCACTAAATAAATTCGATCCAGACCAAATGATATACCTACGCCACTCACATCCTTCAATCCAAAAATACCGGTTAAATCATCATATCTACCACCGCCACCAATAGACCCCATCGATACACCTTCTGGCGCAGCAACTTCGAAAATTGCACCAGTATAATAGTTTAATCCCCTGGCCAAGCTAACATCTATAACCAACTTAGCTGACTGCAATCCTAGAACGTCTATCGTTTCCATAATAAAGCGAAGTTCTTCAAGTCCTTTAGAACCTTCTTCAGAATCTGCCAGAATATCTTGTAACACCTTTAATTGATCTATAGTACCGCTAGACATTTGAAATAACGGTGCCGCTTTCTCAATAGCAGTTTCGGTAATCCCTTTGGACAACATTTCCTTTTTTACACCCTCCTCGCCTATTTTATCCAGTTTATCCAATGCCACTGTAAAATCTATCAATAAGTCTTTGGCTCCAATAACTTCCGCAATTCCAGCCAAAATCTTACGATTGTTTAATTTGATAGTGACGCCATCCAAATTTAAATCGGTAAAAACGGCATCATACAGTTGAATTAGTTCTACTTCCTGTAAAAGTGAATTGGAACCTACCACATCTGCATCGCATTGATAAAACTCCCTAAACCTACCTTTTTGTGGTCTGTCCGCGCGCCATACAGGTTGTATCTGATACCGCTTAAAGGGAAAATCCAACTCATTCTGATGCATGACTACATATCGGGCAAAAGGCACCGTTAAATCGTACCGAAGCGCCTTTTCAGAAATTTTAGGAGTTAGGGCGTTGGAGTTTTTAGCGTTAAAAGTAGCATCATCGACCTTTCTTAGGTAATCACCAGAGTTTAATATTTTAAAAATCAACCTATCACCTTCTTCCCCGTATTTGCCCATTAAGGTTTCGTAGTTTTCAAAAGATGGGGTTTCTATAGGTTGAAACCCAAAAGTCTTAAAGTGTTTCTTAACCACATCAAAAATATAGTTACGTTTATTGACTTCGGCCGGGGAAAAATCCCTGGTACCTTTAGGTATAGATGGTTTTTGTGCCATTAAAATTTAGTGTTATGAAGACTTAATAAAACTGGTGAAAATTGTTTTAAGGCAAATATCGCCTTATCCAATCACTTTATCAAACCACTGGTACAATTCCCCTTTGGTTATGATTGCGCCTTGTTGGATCAATTGAAATTTATCTGAGTTAGGTTCGTCCGTATATGCTTTAGATGCCGTCATATAATCCACAAAATCTGATTGCCAATTCTTTTTAAACCAGCTGAAGCCTACTGTGGAGGTAAGATCTACATCTGGGTTCATAACTTTTACAGCAATCAATTTCATCTCTTTCTCCGTTAAAAAAAACAAATGCATTTGCTGTTCAGAAATATTTTCCAAATACTTCACCTTGTTAAGCACACCTTCCCAAACCAAATCACTAAAGACGTCCAATTCTTCCTCGGCCACTTCAGGTTTATCATTTTTAAGGGTGTCCCATTCTTCTTTAGTTATGGACTGCGTTGCCAAAAAATTAATGAATTCTGGGTGTAACTCCTCTAATTGCTCTTTTGTAAGTCTTGTGTATTTCACACATTTAAATTTTAGTAATTATACATATATACGTAAGAACGCGTAATACCACTACTGTTCATGTCATAAGGCGTCTTGATAAAATGTAAGATTCCTTATTACTTATTAAGTAAAACTTAAAAACAAATAAGCCTTTCAGAAAACTGAAAGGCTTATATATATGATTGATTACAAATTACTTTTGTTCTGCGACAACCTCAAAAGGGAAATCCACAACAACATCTCTATGTAATCTTATTTGTGCATTGTAAGGGCCAGTTCTTTTAACAGAACCACCTTGGATACCGATAAATTTCTTCTCTATCGAGTGTCCTTCCTTTGCAATTGCTTCGGCTAAGTCACCATTGGTAACAGAACCAAATAATTTATCTCCAGCACCAGTTTTTGCTGTTATTTTCAACTCCATTGCTTTTAATGCATCAGCAATTTTGTTGGCAGCATCAACCACTTTCTTCT
>CBFIGW010000023.1:0-30263 GCA_965662155.1 Maribacter sp.
TAAATTCAACCAAAATGTATATCGATTTGACCCCAAGAAAAAATATTTTGAAGTCCTTACAAACACAAGTAACAATACTTGGGGACTAGGTATAACCGAGGATAATTCCTTGTTCGCTTCCACGGCGAATAACACCCATAGTGTTTTTGTTGGATTACCAAATAGGGCATTTGACAATGTAAAAGGTTTAAATCTTGCAGGTAGTGAAAAAATAGACGGTCATTACGATATGCAAGCAATTACCCCCAACGTAAGGCAGGTAGACGTTTTTGGTGGTTTTACGGCCGCTGCCGGACACCATTTTTATACTGCCCGTAAATATCCAAGTAATTATTGGAATACAATTGCCTTTGTTTGTGAACCAACCGGAGGGGTGGTACACCAAGCCAAAATAGTAAAAGAAGGAGCTGGTTATACAGAGGAGGATGCCGGAAACTTATTTGCATCAAGTGATGAATGGGTATCTCCTGTAGAAGCTAAAACCGGTCCAGATGGGGTAGTTTGGGTGGCAGATTGGTACAATTTTATTGTTCAGCATAACCCTACACCAAGAGAGGATCGTGGTGGTTACGATGCTGTGAACGGTGATGGTAATGCTTATGTAAATCCCTTGAGGGATAAATCAAGGGGGAGAATATGGAGAGTCGTTCCTAAATATGATTATGAGAAAGAACCATTAGAATTATCCATTAATAATCCAGAACAATTGATAGCTACATTAAGCCATGAAAACATGTTCTGGAGACTTACTGCACAAAGGTTATTGATAGAGCGCGGCAAGGACGATATTTTAAAAGATCTTTATAAGTTGGTAAATAAAGACGTTGCAGATGCCAATGGATTAAACAATGCTGCTGTACATGCACTTTGGACATTAGAAGGTTTAGGTGCCCTAGAAAGCGATTCTAACGCAAAAGGAGTGGTGCAAGGAGCACTATTCCATAAAGCAAGTGGTGTTCGTAAGGCTGCAGTACAATTATTGCCTAAAAACGATGATACTGATCAGGCTTTATTTAGTGCAAAAACCTTGGAGGATAGAGACCCAACGGTTCAATTAGTGGCACTCACTTATTTTACGGAAAGACCGTCTTCACAAAAAGTAGGGACAATCCTATACAATATGTCCAAAGATGAAAGTACGCTGTATGACCCATGGCTTTTTAAGGGATTTTTTGCAGCTTCATCAACACATTCTGGGGGATTTATAAATGCATTTAAAGAGGATAATCCCAATTTTAAAATTGAGGCATCATCAAATAATAACCCTAGTATGCTAGCTTTTGATGATAGTAATTGGGAGATTATGGAACTTCCACAATATATTGAGGATGCTGGTTTGGACATGGATGGTGTTATTTGGTTTAGAAAAACACTAAAATTACCATCAAATGCTAAAGATAAAGCCGGTGCACTATCCTTGGGACCTATTGATGATTCTGATATTACCTATGTTAATGGAGTAGAAGTAGGAAGAATGATAGCCAGTTATAGCAGTTCGCGAAACTATGACATTCCACAAGGGATTCTTAAAAGCGGTGAAAATACCATTGCTGTGCGAGTCGATGATACCGGTGGCGAAGGAGGTATTTATGGTAATAATTGGCAATTGAACCTTAGATATGATGACACAAGGGTTCGTATTGATGGTCCTTGGAAATATCAAGTGGAATCCAACTATGCCAATAAGAAGCAAAGCGCTATGTCCATCAACGAAATGGCCGAAATCCTAATTAAGAATAATGGCGAGGCAAGCGAAGCATCAAGGGATGAAAGCGCTGAAGATGATAGTAACGCCAAGCATATTGTAATCAAGACGATTGTAAATGCCATGAAATTTGATGTTACGGAATTTACCGTTAATGCCGGTGAGCAAGTGGCCCTAGAGTTACAAAATCCGGATTTTATGCAACATAATTTGGTGATTACCAAACCGGGAACTATGGAAATTGTTGGTGCTGCAGCGGATAAAATGGCAGTAGAACCAAATGCATCTGAGTTAAACTATGTGCCACAAATGGCCGAGGTTCTTTTTGCAACGGCATTACTTAATCCTGATGATACGGTAACCTTACGTTTTACAGCACCTACTACGCCAGGTGAATATCCTTTCATATGTACCTTCCCAGGGCATTGGAGAATAATGAAAGGTGTAATGATAGTAAAGTAGGGTTTATAAAGC
The DNA here is from genome assembly GCA_965662155.1 of Maribacter sp. Lineage (GTDB taxonomy): Bacteria > Bacteroidota > Bacteroidia > Flavobacteriales > Flavobacteriaceae > Maribacter. Next base: position 2,180 of record CBFIGW010000023.1, read on the forward strand.
AGCTTAACTAATGGAAAAAAAATTAATATTTGGTGCTAGTACTTGGTTATGGGAATCGCCTTTTACAACAGAAACCATAAAATTATTCCCAAAAATTAAATCGCTTGGCTATGATTTGGTAGAGATACCTGTGGAAAACCCTGATTTGATCAATGGGCATGAAGTTAAAAAGGCCTTAGAGGATAATGGTTTGAAAGTAAGTGTTTGTGGAGCATTTGGACCAAGTAAAGATTTAACACATGATGATGTTAAAGTGCATCAACAATGTTTTGATTACCTAGAGCACTGTTTTGACCTCTGTAATGTTTTAGGTGTACAATTTTTGGCAGGACCTATGTATTCTGCAGTAGGAAAAGCAAGAATGGTATCCACTGAACAGCGTAAGCAGGAATGGGATTTGGCCGTTTCAAACCTACAAAAGGTATGCGCAATGGCTGAAATCAAAGGACTTAGTATAGCCTTAGAGCCCTTAAATAGGTTTGAGTCGGATATGGTGAATACAGCTAACGATGTAATGCGTTTGGTGAATGATATCAACCATAAGTCGGCAAAAGTGTTGTTAGATGGCTTTCATATGACCATAGAGGAAAGTAATATTAGGCACGCCATAAACACAGTAGGGGATAAGCTTATCCATTTACAAGTTTCAGAAAACCATAGGGGTATACCGGGTACCGGATTAACACCTTGGAACCAGTTTAAAGAGGGGTTGACGGATATTAATTATTCTGGTGCTGTGGTTATAGAGAGTTTTACCCCGGAAATAAAGGAATTGGCGGCAGCAGTATGCATATGGAAGCATATGGCTAAAAGTCAGGATGAATTCGCAAGTAAAGGATTGAAATTTTTAAAAAACACGTTTAACGATCAATATTAGTTATATGAGTACAAAGAAGATAAGAGTAGCCATAATAGGTTTAGGATTTGGAGCTGAGTTTATACCTATTTATAAAAAGCATCCCAAGGCAGAGTTGGTGGCGGTTTGTCAAAGAAATGAAGAAAAACTAAACGAATTGGCAGATGCCTTTGCTATTCCTAAAAGGTTTACGTCCTATGATGAATTATTACAAGATCCAGATATTGATGCGGTCCATATCAACACACCCATACCCAATCATGGGGAGCAGTCTATTAAGGCATTAAAGGCAGGAAAACATGTGGCTTGTACAGTGCCCATGGCCACTACAGTAGAAGAATGTAAGCAGATCGTTGAACTTACCGAGGAAACTGGTTTAACCTATATGATGATGGAAACCGTGCTTTATGCCCGTGAGTTTTTATATATGAAAGAATTGTACGATAATGGGGAGTTGGGTAAAGTACAATTTTTAAAGGCCAGTCACCAACAGGATATGGACGGTTGGCCCAACTATTGGCCAGGCTTACCTCCAATGCATTATGCAACGCACTGTGTGGGACCCGTTTTGGGACTTACAAGGGACGAGGCGGAATATGTTTCCTGTTTTGGGTCTGGTACTATCAGGGAAGAGCTTATAGGTCATTATAATTCTCCATACGCTATAGAAACCACCCATATCAAGTTCAGAAATTCGGATTTGAGCGCACAAGTGTATCGTTCGCTGTTCGACGTTGCTAGACAGTACCGAGAGAGTTTTGAGGTATATGGTTCTAAAAAATCGGTAGAATGGCCATTAATAGAGGGCAATCCTTTGGTAGTACATACAGCTAAAAAACCAGAACCGGAAATACCGGAAGAGGTAGAAAGTCCGGATTTTGCTAAGTTGTTGCCAGAAGAAATACAATCGTTTACAACACAAGGGGTATATGATGAAGATGACAACCAGCATTTATCCTTTACACAAGGTGCAGGTCATGGAGGGTCCCACCCCCATTTGGTGCACGTTTTTGTTGATGCACTAGTGAATAACAAATCACCTTACCCAAATGCAAAACAATCCGCAAATATCACCTGTGTGGGTATATTGGCCCATGAATCGGCAGAAAAAGGTGGAGAAATCATTAAGTTACCTAGCTTTACATTGTCCAATTAACAATAATACAACCAACCTTTTTAAGAGCCGGAATCATTTTATATGATTTCGGTTTTTTATTTGGTATTCTTCTAACCGCTGAGCTGGCAATGTATCAATTCAGTATGCTTATTCAACAGTTCGGACTTCCTCTTTTTTGGTTTAAAGCGATATCTCTCAAATTTGGTGTATCAACAAAAACTAAAAAGTAAAAGTTATGAAAAAAATGGTAGTAGTTATCGCAATTCTAATCTCGGCACTGATGAATGCTCAAGACCAATATACAAAAGGAATGCAAAAAGCATTTGAATTATGGGGAGAAGGAAAACCAATGGAGGCTTCCAATTTGTTTGAGCGTATAAGTTCAGCAGAGATGGATAATTGGTTGCCCTATTACTATGTGGCACAAGTAAATACAGTGGTGTCTTTTGGGGAAAAGGATGAAGCTAAACTAAAGCAACAATTAGACAAGGCAAAAGAGTTCATAGATTTGGCTAAAGCCATTTCTCCGGATAATCCAGAGATATTGGTTCAAGAAGCCATGATACATACGGCATGGGTCATTTTTGACGGTGCTACCTATGGTATGACGTTGTCGCCAAAAGTAGCGGCAATTTATGCGAAGGCTATGGCCTTAAATCCAGACAACCCAAGAGTAGTATTTTCAAAGGCAGAATGGGATATGGGCGCAGCACGTTATTTTGGGCAAGATTTAGCTCCCATATGTAAAGATATAGAACGTTCGTTAGAACTTTTTGCTAACTTTAAACCAGAATCCCAATTTCATCCTAATTGGGGAGAAGATAGGGCGAAACAAGTCTTAGAAGAATGTAAAGGATAAAAATGCATTATGGATGTACCTAAAAATATAGGATTTATGAATAAACCTTCCTTTGAAACTATAAAGAAGGTTCTCAGGATTAGTTTGTACATTACCCTGGGTATTTCTATCATCAACATCATTTTTGCCCTAAAAAATGGCTTTGTATGGAAGAACGAATTGGAGGATGTGGCCATAACTTTTGTCTATGCCTTCGCTATTACCGCATGCAATATCTTTTATAACGACTTTCTTTCCGAAAAATTTAGTTGGGAGACCCAAACACAAAAACGTCTTTGGTTCGGTGCGGTTGGATCGATTTTGTTGACTGTAATTTCTTATGGTGTTGCAAGAATCTTTGTGGTAGTTGCTTATCTCGGGAATAGTTTTCAGGAATTTTTAGAGAATGAAAATTATGACACCTATTTTTATACGCTTCTGATAGCTGTTTTGGTTTCCGCAATTTTACATGCATTTTACTTTTACAAGGCCTTGCAGGATAGTAGGGTTAAGGAGCAAAAGGTCATAGCAGGAACGGCATCTGCAAAGTTTGATGCCCTTAAAAATCAATTAGATCCACATTTCTTATTTAACAGTTTAAATGTGCTAACCAGTCTCATTGATGAAGACCCAATGCAGGCACAAAAATTCACTACCTCCCTTTCAAAAGTTTACCGATACGTTTTGGAGCAAAAAAACAAGGATTTGGTCTCGGTTGAGGAAGAGCTTCAATTTGCAAAAACCTACGTGAAATTACTTAAAATGCGATTTGAGGATAGTATCATTTTAGATATTATGGAAAACGCAACCAATCCAGAGGCAAAGATTGTTCCCTTATCGTTACAATTGTTATTAGAGAACGCGGTAAAACACAATATTGTGACTAGTTCCAAACCTTTGCATATTAAAATATATGAGGAAGGTGGATTTTTAAAAGTGACCAACAATCTACAGGAGAAACAGGTGGTCAAAAAAAGTAGCGGTGTTGGATTACAGAATATTAAACAACGTTATGAGCTGCTAAGCGATAGAGAAATGGAGGTTTTTAAAACAGCTGACCAGTTTACTGTCCAAATACCTATGTTAACCCAAAAAGTCTCTATAGTTGAACCACAACAAGAGTTTATTGAGGACAAGCGTTATCAAAAAGCCAAGGAGCGTGTAGAGGCCATAAAAGGATTTTATGGTAACCTCATAGCTTACGTTATTGTAATACCTTGCTTGGCATTTCTAAATTATAAAACCACTAGTTTTCCTTGGATTATATTTCCCGTTCTAGGTTGGGGGTTTGGTTTACTTACCCATGGTATGGAAGCTTTTGGTTATAACCCATTATGGGGTAAACGTTGGGAAGAAAAGAAATTAAGGGAGTTAATGGATAATGAAGAGTTTTAGCATTCTTTGGTAAAGGCCTAGTTGCGAATACTTTTTTAAACAAACCATTGCCGTATTACGGTTGAAAGCATAATACTTCAGTAATAACTTTTAACGTATAAACCCCGGATTTTCTAGAGTTGTAAAAACCTCAGATCAACTACAATTCAATCCATCCATAAAAAACAACAGTTCGGTTATTCATTTTTATAATTGCAGTTATTCTTTGTGATATTTGAAGTGTAAACAAATAACAACAACCGGAATACTTCCGCTATTAAAATTAAAAATCATGGAAAACACATCTGATTACAAGTATAGAAAAGCAAAAGAAAAAGTAAACGCCATTAAATGTTTTTATAACAACCTATTGGCATATTGTCTCGTAATACCTTTTTTGGCATGGGTCAATTACAATACTACCAGTTTTCCTTGGGTAATTTTTCCAGCAATTGGTTGGGGAATAGGCTTGGCAGGTCATTGGGCAAATGCTTATGGTTATAATCCAATTTTGGGTAAAGATTGGGAAGAGCGAAAAATTAAGGAATTTATGGAGCGCAACTAGTTTTATATAATCCACTATCTTTAAAAAACACTTAGAACAGCATTTTAAAACGTACTATAATGGCAGCAAACAACAAAGAAGACAAATATTTTAGGGCAAGAGAAAAAGTAGATAATATCAAGAAATTCTATACCAGTCTTTTATCATATACTGTTTTTATAGTTATGTTGGGTGCTTTGAACTATTGGATCGACGAATGGAGATATCCTTGGTTTCTATGGGCCGCTTTTGGTTGGGGCATAGGATTGATATTTCAAGCTGTAAAAGCTTTCAGTTTTAATCCGTTTTTTGGAAAGGACTGGGAAAGTAGAAAGATAAAGGAGCTAATGCAAGAAGATGAAGAAAGACAAAAATGGAAATAATGGAAAACGACAGAAAAAAATTAGCTAGAGCAAAAAAAAGACTACAAGAAATAAAAGGTTTTTATTGGCATTTAGCATCCTACATAGGGGTAAACTTGTTTATTACCATAACAACCGTTATTGGGAGGATGAGTAGTGGCGACAGTTTTTTGGAGGTGTTGGACTTTGGAAGTTTTGCAGTTTGGTTTTTCTGGGGGATAGGGCTGTTTTTTCATGGTATGAAAGTTTTTTCCTTAAATCCAATTTTCTCAAAGGACTGGGAGAAAAGACAGATAGAGAAATACATGGAACAAGATAGGAGGGAAGCAGAAAAGTTTAAATAAAAACCGTAAGGCCCACATCACAATTAAACGAAAGAAAAGCTAAAACCAATGGTTGAAAACAACGAAAGACAAAAATTGAAACGAGCACGTAAAAAGGTAGCTGAAATAAAAGGCTTCTATACACATCTTACGGTATATTTGGTAATCAATACTACGATAACCCTTATAAAATTGATAGGTAACTCTTACTACGGAGAGACCTTCATGGGACCTTTCTGGCATTTCAGTACTTTGGCAATATGGCTATTTTGGGGAATTGGTCTTATTCTCCACGGAGCAAAAGTATTTTCAAATAAAACTGTTTTCTCTAAAGAATGGGAAGCGCGTCAATTGAAAAAAATTATGGATAAGGACAAAACGGAGGAAGAAAAATATAGTTAATATGGAATCTAAGCAATCACATAAATTTTTAAAGGCCCAAAAGCGGGTCAACGATATGAAGAAGTTCTATCGTCACCTAAGGGTATATGTTATAATAAATATCCTGTTACTTGTTGTAAAATTGAATCTCTTTGAATGGTTCAATGGCGATTATGAATGGATGCAATCCCCTAACTTTACCAATTGGTTTAGTATAAATATTATTGGAACACCGGTACTTTGGGGAATAGGTTTATTGATTCACGGACTTTATGTGTTTAAATTGAAGTCCAAAACTTGGCAGGAATTGAAACCAGATTTCCTTAAGAATTGGGAGCAAAGACAGTTGGAGAAAATATTGAGAGAAAATGATAAAAAAGAAACCAAGAGTAAATAGTCTTAATTATAGACCTATATGAATTTTAGTAAGTAAATCAAGTAAGATGAACGTTATTATCATTGAAGATGAAAAACCTGCTGCCAGAAGATTGGGACGCTTATTGGCAGAGTTAGATGTTGTTGTTTCCAATATGTTGCACTCTGTTGAAGAAGCGGTACAATGGTTCCAGAATAATGAACATCCCGACTTAATTTTTTTAGATATTCAATTATCGGACGGATTGTCCTTCGAGATTTTTGAACTGATAGAAATTAATAGTGCCGTTATATTCACAACGGCTTATGATGAATATGCCTTACAAGCTTTTAAATTAAATAGCATTGATTATTTATTAAAACCAATAGATGATGAAGAACTGGAAAGTGCCGTTAAAAAGTATCGCTCGCTAAAACCACAAAACCAAAAGATATCATTGGATTTTGAGGATATAAAAAATCTTCTGGTCAATCCTATTGAGCGGGAGTATAAAAAAAGATTTACGGCTAAAGTAGGTCAGCATTTAAAAATTATAAATGCAGATGAGGTAGCGTGTTTTTATAGTGAAAATAAGGGAACATATGCCGCAACGATAGAAGGTCGTAATTATCTTTTGGATACCACTCTAGAAAATCTTGAACAAGAATTAGAACCTAGTGTCTTCTTTAGGGTAAGCCGCAAACACTATATCAATATCAATCATATAAAAGATATCATTTCCTATACCAACTCACGCTTGCAAATAAAGCTAAACGCCTTTACGGAACAAGATATTATCGTGAGTAGAGAGCGTGTAAAAGACTTTAAGTTATGGTTGGAATAATGTATTTTAATTATTTGAAAATAAAGTGAATAGAATTTTATTATAGATTTTTTCTATGGTATAAAAATTCGCTTAATCGTCTGTTTTTTCAACCCTGTTTTCATCAAAAGATGATGGCAATAACTTAGGAATTAATTTTATAAAAATAGGCAATAAAACAGCACCTCCTGGCAATAGAAAAATTGCTAAAGAGGGTATACTTTTAAAAATATCCAAGAGCTGTTCCTGTACTTTTTTACGCTCTTCGGCAGTAAGTTCCCTAAGTGTGGATTTGGATAAAAGTGCCACTAGTTCCGCACTTTCGGAAAGTTCTTTTTGCAGTCTTTTGCTATTTCTCAAAATTAGTCTATTTACCAATCTTCCCATGTTGTCATAAAACTGAACAGCTAAATTTTGCTCTTTTAGAATTGGTATTTTAGTAGCGTTTTCGGTAAAAAAAAGTGTAACATCCGTAAGTGATGTCCTTATCGTTTCATCATTAAAACCAAGGTCTTTTCCAATACCATATATAAACTCAGATTCTTGATATTCCAATGAATAATCTTCCCATACGGTTAGGCATGCCATATCCAATAGGTATTGTTTTTCCCAAATGGAATCATTTTTCAAAAGATCTTCCCTATAAGTACCATCAAATTTCTGTGATTCACCACTAATATAGGTCAAGGATGAAACCAATAGCTGGGCCAACTTCTCATCCTTTTTATTCATCTCCTTAGAGTTTAAGGCGTGATAGGTTATGTTAATGGCTAGATATTCCAAACGCTGAGCATGTTCCACAATGTTCTTTTTATTGGTTAAATAGGTTCTGAACAAAAGCACATCCACAAACAAAAGCGAATTGGTAATGAAACTATTAAAGGTCTTACTAATAATATTATCCTCTAGGTATACTCTGGATGCCAACACTTTTTCAAGTTTGGAAGAAGTTTTGTTTCCAGTAAATAGCTTCCCTAAAAACGAGATTTTATTTACTTCTAGATTTTTGTAAAACTTGAAAATCTCTTCCACAAAACTACCGAAATCTGTCTCACCAGTTTGTAAGCGAAAAGTAAAGTACAGGGAGTTCAAAAGGTTTATTTTACCTTTTTCGTCTTCAGAAAGCTTGTGTTTTAACGTTATAAAATCAGGAATATCAACATTAATACCGTACACAAAACCATTCTCTTTTACACCTTTGTATAGCTCATCAAAATTCGCATATAAATTATGATGATTACTAACAATTGATCCAAACTTTTCTATCCAACCTGTGGCGGAAGGGTTCATATGCAGGCATTTTGTGGCGATAAAGTTAAGTAATTGAAGAAATTATAAACTGTTCACTGTATTATTTATAGGTCAAAATTGTCATAAAACCTAATCACTTTCTATGGATAGAACAATTTAAAAACGCCAAAGTACCTTTAAAACGTAAGTGAAAACAGTTTATATGGGATATCAGAAAGCAGCTTTTTGTTTAACATATATTTAACAGTTAAAACCAAACCCTGCAATGTTTGCCTCGTAAGTAAGGGTGATTCTAATCTAAAAATTAAATAGAAATGAAAAAATCAAAATTATTTATGGGACTTGGGGTTTTGGCCCTAGTAGGAGTTCTTTTAGTAGCGGCAGATCATATTGATGCTCCGGGTTCAATGGGAACCTCGGCCGATATTGCCGATTTTTATGCGTTTGAACCTTCAGAGGGTTCGGACAATACTGTTTTTGCGGTTGATCTTCAATCCAACGTTCTACCAGATTTGGCTTATGGAACCTTTGATGAGAATATTTTGACCGAAATAAATATCGATACCAATAATGATTTGGTAGAAGATTTGGTGATTCAAGCTATCCCTAGAGATGGAAAAATGTATTTCTTTGGACCAGTAGCTCCTTCAGCCACAGGAACAAGTGGAGAGGTAATGGTAGATAGTCCGTTAGGTTCGGTAGATATTTCTGCGCAAACTGCTATGGTAGAAACTACCGCTGACGGTGTTTCATTATTTGCGGGGCCTAGGCAAGATGCCTTTTTCTTTGACTTCTTCCAATTTAACGCTGTAATTGGCGGTATGGCTCCAGAAGGGTTTAAACCACCAGGTGACCCCAATAGTACAGAAGATGATGATACCACTGCGGTTGACACTTTCGATGGTGCCAATACCATGTCTTTGGTTGTAGAAATACCCAATAGCATTTTAGGGGAAACCACAGGACAGAACGCTCTGGGACTTACCGTGTACAAAACTTGGGTAACCACAAATGCAAAACAGTAATAAACCTTTAAAAATAAATAAGATGAAATTAAGTACTATAAAAATAATGTTCTTATCACTTTGTACGATGGCTTTCGTAGCATCTTGTGATAATGATGACGATAATAATGAAATGGCCATGCAGGAAACCTGTAATGATGGTATTATGAATGGTGATGAAACTGGTGTTGATTGTGGTGGCTCTTGTACACCTTGTGAAGATACAATGGAACCTATGATGCCGGATTTTTCAGGCACCTACACTCAAGTAGATTTTATGGGTAGACCTGGAATAAATACGGTTTTAAGTGCAGACGATGCCACCAAGGATGCCCATAACATGGCTATTCCTTCAGAAATGGCAGCAACTTTTCAAGCGGGATTTGAAGCGAGACTGGAAGCTTACCATGATGTATATGCCAATTTGCTTGGCGCTAACCCCGATGATGTAAATTACGAGAACAATATTTTGGGATTAGATGCAGCAACCTTAACGGGTTACTTGGCGGCGGACGTTCTAGAAGTAGCTCCAGATTTACCAACTACCTATTTTAACCCAGGTACAGATAATGATATGGATGGTAGAATATTGGTACCGGATGGCGACGAGGTTGCCTTGACAGGAAGAACACCACAAGATGATGTGATTGATGTTTCTTTAATCCTATTGTTTGGCGGTATGGAAGGTGACCGTTTTAGTGGTCAAGATACAGATATGGATGGTGAAGCAGATTTACCAAGATTAACTTCTGATGGTGTTGGGCTCACCGCCGATATAGCAACAACTTTCCCTTATTTGGGAGCTCCTGAATAAGTCTATGAAAAAGGAGCATATGGGAGGGCTGCAAAGTCCTCCTATATTTTAAATTGAAATAAAACATCCAACAAAAAATACACCTATGAAACCTATTTTATATATTTTCACTTTACTACTTATATTCTCTTGTAAAAAAGAAAATAATTCCTTGGTCGGCGATAAAGCAGACTATGATAAATATTTGGCTGTAGAATCACCAAAGACAACTTCAAAATATTTTGAACTTTGGAATTCTAAAATAAGATCGGACAGTATGCAACTCACAAGCTTCGGTGTGGTTGGCGGAGAATACAATAGGTATTTTAAAAATACGGGAGATATAGCCTACCTAAAAAAAGCAGAGAAAAGTTTAAAAAAGGCCGTAGACATTGCAGCTATTGGTAGGGCAGGGTACAACAGGGCACTTGCAAGAAACTATATATCGCAACATAGGTTCAAAGAGGCATTGGTATTGGCAGAAAATGCCAAAGCTATTGGGACCAATGAAAGTGAAAATCATAACTTACTTTTTGACGTTCATATGGAATTGGGAAATTATACTACAGCCAAAAAATATTTGGATAGCATTAAAAATATGTCAGAATTTGGATACCTGATCAGGTTGTCCAAATGGAACGATTACAAAGGAGATTTAGATACCACTATTACATTTATGGAGAAGGCTTTGGAAAAAGCCGAATCTGCCAATAACAAAGAATTAATGATATGGAGCTATACCAACTTGGCTGACTATTATGGTCATGCAGGCCGTATAAATGATTCATATCAATATTATCTAAAATCGTTACAACTGGACTCAAATAATGCGTATGCCAAAAAAGGAATTGCTTGGATCGCATTTTCAAATGATGAAAACCCACAGGAAGCGTTACGTATATTGGACTCGGTTACAAAAGGTTATGATGCACCAGATTATTATTTGTTAAAAGCTGAAATAGCAGGTTATTTAGGTGATGAAATACAAAGACTTGAGAACATGGATACCTATTTTCAAAAAGTTAGAAATCCATATTATGGTGATATGTACAATACATATAATTTAAATTTATATGTAAATGAAACACAACAATTTGACAAGGCAATAACCTTGGCACAAAAAGAAGTACAAAACAGGCCAACGCCAGAATCCTATAGTTGGTTGGCATTTAGTTATTTAAAGAATGGGAATAAAGAAAAAGCAAAAGAATTGATAGACACCTATGTTCTAAATAAAACTTTTGAACCTGCATTATTATATCATGTAGCAAAAGTTTACAAAGCCCATGGAGAATTGGACAAAGTAAAAGAACTAAAAGGTGAACTAATAGGAGCGCTCTATGAGTTGGGTCCTAATATGGAAAAGCAAATTCAGGAATTGTAACTATTGCCCAATTATTTCATTTCCAGTTTGTTTTAGGTTGGATTGTTTTTGAAGGCGTCATGGTCTCTAAATCATGACGTTTTTCAAGCAAAACCTTGCATTTCATCGAAAATTAGGGATTTTTTAACAGGCGCATAGATGAAAAGTATATATTTATCGATGAAATGCAAGGTTTTTTAACAATTATCTCCCAAAGATAAATGCTGACCTAATGAATTTAACCAAAACCAACTACTTTAAACTACTTTAGTTATGGATTACATTCTATTCTTCCTTTGGATATCCGCAATGGCATTTTTGATAGGTAAAAGTATTATGGCATATCGTTCGTTACAAAGGACTTTAAATCAAAAAGATAATATTATTTAGAAGTAGATATTAGTTTTCTAATTAACACGGGAAGTAATAACACATCTAGTATCAAGGCTGTAACCAGGGTAACACTAATAATTATTCCTATGGTTCTACTGGGTTGATGTATTGAAAATAACAACACCATAAATCCAAAAAATAAGATAATCGTGGTGATGACCAAGGCTCTGCCCGTTTGGGTAAATGTTTTTTCCAATGCCTCTTCTTGATTTAGACCTTGGGAAATACCTAGTTTATATTTCGCCAGAAAATGTATGGTATCATCTACCGCTATGCCAAATACGATTGCAAATACAACAGACATAGATGCTTCTAGTGGAATTCCTAAAAAGCCAAGAATAGCTGCTGCAAATAAAATAGGTAGTAGATTTGGGATAAGGGAAATAAAGAACATTTTTAAATCTTTAAATACAATTACCATAATACAACCAATAAGCAAAAGGCCGTAGCATAAACCTTCCAAAAGGCTAGACTGTATATAATCGGAATTTTTATCCAACAATTTACTCTTACCGGTAACGATAACATTCATTTTGGTAGTGTCTAAATTTGTCTCGGAAAACGTTTCAATTTGCGAATATATAATCTTTAAACTATCGGTTCCCACATCTTGTAACCTTCCATTAATCCTAGCTATTTCACCAGTTTCGTTTACATATTCTCGTAATTGTTTTCGGGCTAATTTATTGGCATCTTTTTTATAACGTTCAAAAGTGATACTATCATCGGGTAGTTTAAAAAAACTGGATTTATTTAGGTTATTAGCTTTGTTTACCACCTTGTACATAAAATTTGGGGTTTGAATATTGCCAACACTTTTAATGGTACTTAGGTAGGTTGATAGTTTTTCAATTTCTTTGGCAATAGCAAAATCAGTTGCTTTGTACCCCTTTTTAATGAGCAATGCTATTTCTAAAGGTCTAAAGCCAGCATAGTTATTTTGAAAAAATTCAAAGTCGTTCGCAATTTTACTATTGTTGGGGAGTGTTTGTTTAAACTGGTTATCGGTACTTATAAAACTAATGCCCAAAGCGCATAGCATTATAAAAACAAGGGTGGCGTAAATTATTTTTCTGGGATATTTTTTAGTGAAGTTATTGATGCCCTTTAAATGTTTAATCCATTTTTTAGAGACACTTTTTTGACCCAATAAAATTTTCTCGGGAATACTTATTAATAGTGACCCCGTAAATAGTATAACGGTAACATAGGCCACCATAACCCCAATAGCAGCATTTATTCCAAAATCCTGTATACTTGCCAACCTGGAAAAAAGCAAGGTTACAAAGCCAATTGCAGTAGTTACAGAAGTTAATAGGGTAGTAAGGCCCACTTCTTTTAAAGATGATAAAATGGCGGGATAACGTTTTCTGCCGTTTTGAAGTTTTCTAATAAAGCTATCCGTTAGGTGAATAACGTCCGATGTGCCAACAATCAACATTAACACTGGGTAAAAAGCAGCCATGGCATTTAATTCCTTGCCTAGGAATGATAAAACACCCATAAATAACAATAGGGACAATGCTATTGATAGTACAGATATCAGAACCACTGGAAGACTTCTATACACTAAAACGAGTATTATAAACACCAAAATAGCCGCTATAACGGTGGTTTTTAGCACCTCGTTTTTTTGCATATCCACAATGGCTTCATAAAAATAAGCCCTTCCCAATAAGTGGTAATCGTTTAGCTGATTTTGTTCTAGTCCTGTTCTAACCTGACTTAATAAAACTTCTGACTGTTGATAATCTAAGTTGTCTTTCGTCTGTAAAGCCACAACAAGAGATTTCCTATTTTCATCTATCAGCGTATTGATAAAGATGGAATCTTGTTTTATTTTTCCCCAATCCTCATCATATTTACCAGGATTCTCTATGTGTATAATTGGCAGGGTCGTGTACCCAAACGATGTTTTAAGTGGATACGACAAACTGGTAAGGGAGGCACTTGTGGTAACAAATTCAAAAGATTTACTTTCTTCCGAAAACTTTTGAAAACGATTTAAAAAATCCTCTTCAAATACTGAATCATCGTTTTCAATGGCAATGAGTAAAAAATTATCATCGGTGCCAAATTCCTTCATAAAGTCCTTATAGAATTCTAGTTCTGGATCTTCTTCTGGGAAAAACTGACTAAAATCAAAAGAGAATTTTAAATTATCCAATACGGATATCGATAAAACCCCAAGCCCCATGAATATTACAATACAAAGCTTTTTTAGAAATGGGAGACTTTTTATTGGAGCCAAACTTTCATTGTTTTGAAATTGGGCGCAAATTAATTAAACTTCTGCAGTTTTTGCATAGTAGACTATAGAAATACAGTATTTTAAAATAAAGTCAGTACCATTTTTTATGGTTTACAATTCTATAAAATTGTCTAAGTCTAAAGTCCAATCATAATTTTTGTAAACAAGGTCAATCCCTTTGGTAGTCGGTATCAATTCCTGTTCCAATAAAATATTTTTTATGCCTCGCTTACAACCAAAATCTCCTCTGAACCAACTAAATAAAGAGGTAACGGAAGCTTCCTTAGAAACCTGGTTATATGAAGTGGTTCTTTCCAAATAGATTTTTGTTCCCATATTAAACTGTTGATCTAATCTTTGCCATTGGTATATGGCTACTGGAGGACAGTCTTTTGCCCCACAATTTAATGCAAAGTGTATTCTATAGTCCCGCTTGTCTACACGCAGTTTTCGTTCAAATTTATCGGGAAACCATTTACGAATCATTCCCAGTCCATATTCCCATTGAGATTTTCTTATAATACCGTGTTCTATTTTAGCAAAGGAAATATGTTCACCGGCAATATGTATTTGCTCTTTCTTAAAAAAGGTACCCCTATCTTCATATAGTTCTGGATTTTTTTTAAGTATAACCTGTATATATCCATTATAAATATTTACCCAAAAGGCCAATTTTTTGGCATCTGTATCCAAAGCGGTTTCTAATGTCTCAATACTCGTATTGGCAAGTGTTGTTTCTATTACTTTAGTGTCTTTATCATCCTTAATTCGCTCTAAAAAACTTTCGGATAAGGTATTAAAATCTATAGCGTCATTACTTTTTACTTGTGCATTCAAATCGCTCATACATACCATGAATGCTACTAATAGGATGTGAAAAAGATTGTTTAAATATTTCATATGCATTATGTTAAGTAATTTACTTACGTAAAGCAAGTAAAAAGGTTTACCTTTTGAGTCGATTTATATATTTAAACTTTCAGTACAAATCCTTTAATTTAGTAGTTATAAGTAAAACCTTTGTAATTAATTCTTCGTAGATGTAATATATCGATTAATATATTAGTATTGTTGATGAAACGTGTACATTTAAAAATGAAGATGGTTTTATAGTATGATCAGTATCATTATTCCAGCACATAAAGAAAAAGAAAATTTGGTCAGCCTACTAGGCAGCTTAAAAAACTATGACGGATTCCATGATGCCGAGATTCTTGTAGCATTATCACCAGTTAGCGAGAACCTATCCCAAAATTTTAAAGAAAAGAACATTCATTTTATTTCATGTAAAAAGAAAGGAAGAGCTGCACAGATGAATGAAGCTGCTACACTCGCAAAAGGGGACATCTTTACATTTCTACATGCAGATGTAAAACCTGGAACTTCTTTTTTAATTGATATAAAGAATACCATTTTAAAAGGTTTTGATGCCGGATTTTTCTCCTATAGGTTTGATAAGGAAAGTAAACTTCTTAAAATTAATGCTTCTTTTACTGCCAGGGATGGCATATTTACTGGAGGAGGAGATCAATGTCTTTTTATTAAAAAAGATGTTTATAAAAATATGAACGGTTTTAATGAAGAACAGATTGTGATGGAGGATTTTGAATTTTTCAGTAGAATGAAAGAAAATAAAGTGTCTTATACTATTATAAATAAAGACCTTATAGTATCTGCTAGAAAATATGAGAGTAATTCATATCTAAGGGTAAATTTTTCTAACTTATTATTGGTAATTCTTTTTAAAATGGGTATTTCCAGTCAAAAATTAAAAGTTATACACGATAAGTTAATCCGTACTCCGTATAATGGATGAAATTATAAATGGAATTCAGCAAATTGGTTTGGGAGTTTCCAACACCAAAGAAGTTTTTAATTGGTACCGAAAAAATTTAGGATTTGATATCCTTTTATTCCATGATGAGGCTACCGCATCTTTAATGACCAGATATACCAATGGCAAGGCGGAGCGTAGAGATGCATATTTATCCTTGAATATGAAAGGAGGCGGAGGATTGGAAATATGGCAATTTAAGGACCGTGAGCCTGTACCCGCAGACAAACCCCTTCTTTTGGGTGATTTAGGCATAAACGCGATGAAAATTAGATCATGCGATATAACAAAAAGCAGGGTGGAAATAGAGCAACTAAACCTCAATTATTGTTCTGATATCAATACATTAAAATCTGGAAATACTTTTTTTTACTTCGAAGATCAATGGGGAAATAGGGTACAGATGGTGCAGGATGCCTATTCATTTACTAAAACAGACTCAAGTATTGGCGGGGTTTTAGGAGCGGTAATAGGTGTTTCTAATATGGCAAAATCCATAGCTTTCTATAGTGGGTTATTAGGATATTCCAATATATTGTCCGATGAGACCATAGAAATCCAGTTTAAAACGGGTTCGTGTAATAAAGGTAGATTTAGACAAGTGGTCTTGCAGCATTCCAGGCCTAAAATTGGAGGGTTTGCCGAATTACTGGGACCTACCCAAATAGAGCTTTTACAATGTTTGGATAGGGAGTCCCAAAAAATCTATGAAAACCGGTGTTGGGGAGATTTAGGATACATTCACCTTTGTTTTGATGTACAGGGAATGAATACACTGCGCGATAAAGCGTCTCATTTAAACTATCCATTTACTGTTGATAGTTCACAAAGCTTTGATATGGGTGATGCTGCAGGACATTTCAGTTATGTAGAAGATCCGGACGGCACTTTGATAGAATTCGTTGAAACCCACAAAGTACCTATTTTAAAATCTTTGGGATTGTTTTTGAATCTTACTAAAAGAAATCCACAGAAACCTTTGCCAAGATGGTTGGTAAAAACCCTTCGATTTCATAAAGTATCCAAGGATATCTAAATTATTCTTTAGCCTTGGTAGTGCGGATAAGACCAATTCCAGAAAAGAAAAAAATAGCACCTAAAACGCCATAAACGATTAAGGCTTTTGTATTTGTGGTGTTATTGCCAAATAATATTGCTGCGTAAACCAGTCCTCCAATTCCAAGCAGGGTTAGTATGGTACCAAAAAGTTTCTTTATATCCATGGTAGAAAATTAAGAAAAATTCCAATAACGATTACCGTTCAAATTATAAAAATTTAAGAAGCTGCTACAACACCCAAAGTATAGAGTTGATCCATAGTTGGTGATTTACTACCACCAGCAGGTTCTAATGTGATACCAAAAGCTTCAGACTCATTGGGATTTTCCAATGAGAAAACTTTGTTTTCATCTGCGGAGAAATCTGCTAAAAGCCCCATACTAGTTGGTGTTAGGGTAGGGGAGAGTTTTAAGGACCACACTTGATACACAAACCCATCTGGCGGTTCTGGCAATCCTTGAGCATCTATAAAAACTTTTTTATTTTCCTTGTTCCAATATGCTTTGGCATATGAAGTTGGGGATACTTCTTGTCCACCCAACGGAATTACTGTAATATTTTTATCTCTAATAGTATTTAAAAGGTCTTTTGTTTTTTCTAATGAGGAATCGGAATCCGCTATTTGCTGTTCCAATTCTAAATTTTGCCGTTCAACAACCTCAATTTCAGATTCTAAATTTTGATTTTGATTATAGACCCAGAATAATCCTATGGCCAATAGCACGGATGCTGCCCAGCCCAAGTATTGTGTCCAATTGGTACCAGGCTGTTCTAATGGGATAACTTTGGTATTAGAAAGGTTCAATTTGTTTTTTAAAGTACTGAACAAAGGCGGTTCAACCGTATTTGTCCTTTTGCTTAACTCCAAAATAGAAGCCTCAATTGCAAGAATTTCTTTTTGTATTTCAGGATATTCTTTTGCATACCCGCTTATTTCCAGGTTTTCTTTTTCTGAAAGTACTCCGGCAACATATAGTTCCAATATTCCTGACGCTATGTAGTTTTGAACATCCATTTACTTCACTTCCATATTTTCCCGTAATTGGGAAATACAACTTCTATTTCTAGTTTTGACTGTACCTACTGGAATTTCTAGCTCTTCGGCAGCTTCTTTTTGTGTGTAACCCCTAAAATATAACAGTTCAATAATCTGAACACATTTTTCTTTTAAGTTTTTCACTAATTTTCTTAATCCAGTGTTATCAACGGCCGATTGGCTATCTTCCTCACTGTTTTTCAAAATACCTACGAAGTAGTCTACGGAAAGGTTCTTTTTTTGATTTTTATACGACCTACTTCGGATTTCATCGATGGCCGCATTCCTGGCGATATTTAGTATCCAGGTAAAAAATCGGCCCTTGGAGGAATTATAATTAGTGGAATTGTTCCAAATTTTAATAAAAACATCTTGGCAAATCTCTTGAGAACGGTCATTATCCTTAAGTATGGTATTGATAACACCACAAATATTTTCAGAATACATGCCATAGAGTTGTTCAAAAGCGGATACATCCTTCTTTTGAAACTTTTCTACCAAGACCTCTAATTGCATATAATATTGTTTACCAATTAAAAAAAAAGCTACTTAAGCAAGTAGCTTTTTAACCAAAATTTTTGTCTTATTGAATAATGCCTGTACAACTTACCCTTGCACCAGCAGCACCACTAGGTTGAGATGTATAATCATCTACACCTTGGTGCACAATTACCGCCTTACCAACAATATTTTTGTTTCCATCATCACAACCAATGCACCATTGATCTGTTGAGAATTCCACTGTTGCGTTTCCATCTGCATCAGCAGTAAAATTACCAATATCACCTTTATGGTATCCTTCAGAGGCTCCCCATTTCCCATGTGGTTCGTTAGTAGGGTTCCAGTGACCACCGGTTGATTTTCCATCTGCCGATGAGCAATCTGCTGTTTGGTGAATATGAATGGCGTGCTCACCTTCGGATAAACCGGTTAATGATGCTTCCATATTCACGGTACTACCATCACTAGAAAAAGTTACTTCACCAGATACATTACTGTCACTTTTTGGCTCCATTTTAAATGAAATGGTTTCCATGGTAACTTCCTCCTTTACTTCTTCCATAGTTGCCTCTACTTCTTCCATACCTTCTTTGGCTTCTTTTTTAGCTTCTTTACAGCTATATACTGCTAATGTTACCAGAAATAGGGATGTAATTTTTATTATACTTTTCATGTTCTTCGTTGTTTTTTGTTATCGTGTATAAATTTAAGAAAATCTAGGTGGTATTTGAACTCATATGAAAATGATTTTAGCAATATCCATATATTGATAAGGCTTTTACTTTTTAAATAGATTCCTTAAATCCGGATTATAAAAAACTCCTATCTGTAATCGGTCATAATCAACGGTTCTAAAGTGATTTTTCAAATATCCTGCCTGTACGCTTAAGTTTTCGGTTACATGAACTCCTAGAGCTCCATACAAACGGTTTTGACCAAACGCCTCACCTTGTAAGTTTAGAAATACTTCATCGTAGAAATTAAGAAAGAATATATCTGTTAGAGGTAAGGTTACTTGCAATCTATAACGTGCCCTGTGCTCTGTTCTACTTAAATCCTGTTCTGGGTCGCTAAGAATGTTGGTTTGTGATATAAAACGTTGTTCCAATCTGTAACGATGTTCAAATAAGAACTCCCAGACTTTATTTTTTAAAATAAATTGTTCAAATATGCGATGCTCACTAAGATTAGCTTCTATAAGACTTTCCTCAAAAGATGGGTCTGTTTCAATGTAACCGTATCCTAAAGTAGCTATGGCATCCGGATTAATGTGAAAGTTTAAGCCTGTCCGCAACAACAGCTGATTAAAATTCTTGGCCTGTTCATAGTAACGAAGCTGTACTTCAGAATGGATACTAAACTTGTCCGAAATTTTATTCGTTCCAAAATACATATGCCAACTACCTAAATTATCCACTCCGGTATCTTGAGCAGAAAGTGCTGTGGCCATTAATATACCTATGAATAGTAGTCGTAATTTATTCATTTTTAATATTTCGTGTTTTGGATTTAATTAAAACTAAATTGTTTGGTTTCCTTAAACGGAGATACTTCTAAAGCTTCCATAGTTTTACGATATCCATTCCATTTGTCGGTAAAAAAGCTATTGGTTTTACTCAAGGCACTTTTTAGTTCATCACTTGCATATTTGATAAGGTCGCGCTCTGTTTTGGTAATACCGTTTTGTCTGGTATTGGTATAGTAATTGGCATTGCGTATGCGTTGCATCACCGTAATTTCAGGATTTCTTGTGATACCTTGTCGCTTATCTACTTTTCCCAAATAAAGGGCAATAACCGTGTCTATTTCCTTTACAATATCCTTGGAAGCTTTTATTTGTTCTTTGTATTTTTCATCATCAAGCTCTTTTAGCTCCTTGCTAAATTCATTGGCTACTATTTTGCTTTCTACCAATTGTTGAACGGCATCAGCAGCAGTTTGGGTCATTTTTTCTATCGTTTTACCCGTTTCGTATATCTCATCAATTGCAGCTTTATTAATATTTAGCCTCGGGTCGGATTTTACGGTAATCATCTGTTCTTCGGAAATATCACCAAAACTCATTTTTACCTTATAGGTTCCGGGCTTCACATTCATTCCTCCAGATTCCTTTTTCTTTTTATTGATTTTTCTAGATGGCCTATCCGGACCTTTTTCATCCATTCCCCAATAAAACCTGTGGAAACCAGCTTTTTCTGGCGTTTTATATTTTAAGGTTCTGATTAACCTATCATTATCATAAAAGTCGAACTGTATGGAATCTTTCTTCTGAACACCTGTTAGTTTAGGTGCGTCTTTTATTTCTTCCGTTTCTTTTTCATCATCCTCGGCATTTTTTTCCTTGGCCTCTTTCTTCTTGTCCTTTTTGCCTTCTTTAACAAAGTAGGTAATCATGGCACCCGCTTTTTTGTTCTCACCATTATAGATGGCATCTGCACCAAACCTACTTCCCGTGGGTTGCTGGTAAGCTGCCTGATAAGCTGTTGGCGGATTAAAAAGTACAGCTTCTTTAATTAATAGGTTATTGTTCGCTGCCAGTGCCCGTAAGGGTCTAATATCATCCAATACCCATGCAGCACGGCCAAACGTTCCAATTACCAAATCGTGTTCCCGTGGGTGAATGGCCAAATCTTTGGTAGAAACTGTTGGGAAACCTGCTGTCCACTTTTGCCAAGTTCCTGCAGCATCAAAAGAAACATAAAGCCCATCATCAGTTCCTAAAAACAACAAGTTGGGATTCTCGGTATCTTCAATAATAGATAGGGTATAACTTTCCACATCATCGCCATCTACGATACGAGTCCATGTTTTTCCATAATCCTTGGTTCTATAGGCATAAGGTGTATAGTTAAAACGTCTATAATCATTGGCTATTAATAAGGCTTCCCCTTTATTTCTGGTTGATGCCTTTATTTGTGGAATCCAACTCCCTTTTGGCAATCCTTTTATATTAGCGGTTACCTCTGTCCAGCTAACTCCCCCATTTTGTGTGTAATGAACTCTGCCGTCATCACTACTTACCCAAAGCATGTCTTTCTCCAAGGGAGAGGGTTCAATCACTAGAATGGTGCAGTGGTTTTCAGCTCCGGTGGCATCCATGGTGAGCCCTCCACTTTCGCTTTGTTTTTGCTTTTCTGGGTCGTTTGTAGTTAAATCAGGTGATATAATATCCCATGTAAGTCCCTTGTTGGTACTTTTATGTACGAACTGACTGCCAAAATAAACCGTACTGTTATCAAACGGATCCTGTCCAATACCTGAATTCCAGTTAAAACGTAATTTGGTTTCCGCATCGGGAGGCGTTGGACGAACAATGTAATTATTGCCCGTGATATGATCATATCTAGATACGAATCCTTGTTGGCTCATAGCATAACCAAATTGGGAGTCGTCCTTATCAGGAACCACATCAAAGCCATCTCCAAAAGCTATTTCTTGCCAATAACTGTTTCGGATACCTTGTGCTTTCCATACATACGCAGGTCCTCTCCATGAACCGTTATCCTGCATTCCTCCATAAACATTGTAGGGAAACTCGTTATCTACATTAATATGGTAAAATTGGGCGACTGGCAGATTGCCAACAAACCGCCAAGAAGAACCACCGTCTTTGGATATGTTAAGTCCACCATCATTACCATCCATCATAAACTTACCGTTTTCTGGATGTATCCAAAAAGCGTGATGATCTGGGTGAATACCATTATCAACATTATAGGCTGGCATGAGCTGTGCAAAGTTTTTTCCACCATCCTCGGAGACATTTACATAGGTAAATACGGAGAAAACCCTATTTTCATTTTCTGGATCTACATAGATTTCGGAGTAATAGAACGGTCGGTTTCCGATATCACTCTTATCATTTATTTTTTTCCATTTAAAACCACCATCTTCAGATTTGTACAAAGCATTCTTTTTTGCTTCTACCAAGGCGTAAACAATATTTGGTTTTCCTGGGGCAATGGCAACACCAATTCTGCCCAAATCACCTTTTGGCAGCCCGTCTTCATCGTTAAGTTCCTTCCAAGTTTTACCACCATCATGGGTCATATAAAGACCGCTACCTTCACCACCAGAATTAAAAAACCATGGGTCGCGCTTATGCTCCCACATCGCTACAATAAGTTTGTTGGGATTGGATGGGTCCATTACCATATCCGCTACTCCTGTTTTATTGTTTACAAATAGTATTTTTTCCCATGTATCCCCTCCATTAGTGGTCTTATAAACACCGCGTTCGGCATGCTCTCCCCAAGGAGAGCCAATGGCACCTACATAGACGGTATTGGGATCGGTAGGGTCAACTTTTATCCTATGGATGTGTCTTGTTTTTTCCAGGCCCATGGATTTCCATGATTTACCCCCATCTAATGATTTATAAACACCGTAACCTCCATTTAAACTATTTCTAGGGTTTCCTTCGCCAGTACCTACCCAAATTACAGAGGGGTTCGATTGCTGTATGGCTACCGCGCCAATTGAAGCGGTTACTTCTTTATCAAAAATAGGTTCCCATTTAATACCACCAGAAGTAGATTTCCACAATCCACCGGAAGCTGTTCCAACAAACATAATGTCCGGATTGGAAGTTACTACATCAATGGCCGTAACACGACCGCTCATGCCCCCTGGTCCTATATTTCTAGGTTTCAGGTCTTGCATTAATTTCATATCTACAGTTTGTGCTAGTGCAGCACCAATGCTGAAAAGGAAAACTAGAGATTGTAAAATGTACTTCATTTAATATGATTTAATTTATTATTCACTTATTTAAACTTATTACTGATGCCCCAAATGACAGCCGCAACCTGGCCTGGTAAAGCTTTGTGACTCTTCATGCCATGGGAAAGCGTTGTTATATTTGTTGTTTTCCCACCAAAAGCTACTGCGTACCGCATCGGTATTCCCAATTTCGTTCATGGTATTCGCATCAAAAAGTCTTCCGTTGACCATGGTATAGGTTACTGTTTCAGTATTTCTAATATCCTCTAAAGGATTTTTTTCCAAAATGATAAGATCGGCCAATTTCCCTTCTTTAAGAGAACCAATTTCTTTACCGGCACCTATATAATTGGCTCCGTTAATGGTAGCAGCTGCCAAGGCCTCCATATTGCTCATGCCACCTTGCTGTAGCATCCACAATTCCCAATGTGCGCCAAGACCTTGTAATTGGCCATGAGCCCCTAGGTTTACTTTTACACCATTATCGGTAAGATGTTTTGCTGTTTTTGATACTAATATATGTCCGTTTTCATATTCCTCATCTGGTACCATGGTACGGTATCTTGCACGGGCATCTATAATACTTCTAGGAGTAAACTTTAACAGCTTTTCATTTTCCCAAACCTTATCTTTTTGGTAGAAAAAGTACTCACCGTTTACCCCTCCATAATTTACGATAAGGGTAGGGGTATAGCCAGATTTGCTGGTCTTCCATAGTTCTATAACATCTTTATAAACTGGAGCTACGGGTATATTGTGCTCTATCCCGGTGTGTCCGTCCATAATCATGGTCATATTGGTATAAAAGGTTGAACCGCCTTCTGGTACTACATTTATACCTAATTCTTTAGCGGCCTGCATTACTTGTTGGCGCTGTTCCCTTCTGGGTTGGTTGTAACTCTTCACCGATTGTGCGCCATAAGCTTTAGTTCTTCTAATTGAGGAACGTGCATCTTCCAGATTGTTTATGGTCGCCTTAAAGTCACCATCGGCACCGTATAGGATGATGCCCGTAGAATATAATCTGGGTCCTATCATATTGCCGCTTTTAATAAGTTCTGACATAGCAAATATTGATTCAGAATTGGCCGATGGATCATGTGCCGTGGTAACACCAAACGCGAGATTGGCATACAATTGCCAATGTTTTTGTGTGGTTAATCCATAGCGAAAACCACCAATATGCGCATGTGCGTCAACGATGCCTGGCATAATGGTTTTGCCGGCTACATCTATAACCTTAGTGTTTGAGGGAATTGTAATGTCCGATGTTGCACCCATGGTAACAATTTTATTCCCATCAATAATGATGGTGCCATTGTCTATAACTTCATCATTTTCCATGGTAATGATATGTGCATTCACAAAGGCAATCTTACCGTTAGGTCTATATACATCTGTTTTTAGACCAACTTTTGTACCCACAGAATCCATTTTGCCTACTTTTTCTGGCGAACCGGGCAAAAAGGTATATCGGTCTTTAACAGCATTACTAAAATAGGAGTCGCCTAAGGTCCAATGTATAGTTTTGTTATCGGCAGACCAATGTAAGTTTATACCGGCATCCTTGGCAATTTGCGAAACGGGCACAATTTTGGACTTGTTATCCAAATCAATGGTTTTCCCGTTCATTATTAATGGGGCTATATATGCTTTGTGTAAGTTGGTGAAAGCTATCCATTTATTATCCGGGCTAGGCACCAATCGGTTGGCATATTTAGATTTTACATGTGTTTTTTGGTCCTTACCATTTAAGTTAACCGATTTTAATTCTTTGGTAAGATTACCAAAATATGTTCCTCCTGTTTGATAGAAGATTCGTTTGCCATCGGCCGTAAACTGCGGATACTCACCTTCTTTTGTAATATGCTTATGATTACCTCCATCGCTTTTCATGGTATAAATACCGGCATTTTTACTAAATGTTCGTCCTTGGTCTAAATTCCCGGATTCCTTACGGTACGTAATTAAAGAACCATTTGCGTTATAAGCTGGAGTTCTATAAATTCCCTTTTTGGTGGTCAAACGGGTAGTAGTTCCTCCCGATATTGAAATTTTATGGATGGCCCCTAAATTTTCATCGTTCCAGGTTACATATACGATATCCTTTCCATTGGGTGAAAATGAAGGTTCAAACTCATAGTCGGTATTCTTTGTTAACCGTTTTGGTTTTCCATTAGGCAGTTTCTTTGTCCATAGATGTCCCAATGCATTAAACACAAGGGTTTTGCCATTTGGCGAAGTTACAGCATGTCGTATTACCTTGGCTTCAAATTCATCCATATCAACCGGATTGCTAAAATGTACGGTCTCTGCAATTTTTATGTTGGCGTCTACCGTAAACGGTATTTCTGTAACGGCCAAGGATTTGATATTCACTTTATGGATTTTCCCTTTGTTCCAAAAAACGATTTCCTCATTGTTTGGCATCCAACTAAAATTGGGATACACACCAAAAATGGCCCAAGCTTCCTGTTGGTCTTTATTTAGGTCATCTACAACAGGCCATTCTTCACCCGTTTCTAAATCATGCAGGTATAAAACTGTTTTTGTACGTACACGTTTTACAAATGCTAATAATTTTCCATCTCTGGAGACCTGTGGTCTGGCAGCTCCTCCTGGGCCACCTGTAACAGTAACGGTCTCACCGGTCTCAAAATCATACCTTTTAATAACATAAATCTGTTTGTTGGGGTCTTTGTTATATTGAAAATAGCCACCTGGGTACACATCTTCACTAAAATAAAGGTATCTTCCATCTGGAGAAATACAGGGTTCATTAACATCTTGTTGGTCGTTTTTTCTTTTGGTCAACTGTACCCCGGTTCCACCGGTAATATGGTACTGCCAAATTTCTCCCGCACCTAATGATCTTTCTGAAGTAAAATGCTTTCTGGCAACGATATAGTTGCCATCGGGCATCCAATATGGGTTGTTAAGCAATCTAAAACCTTCTTCGGTAATGGCTTTTGCATTAGACCCATCTGCATTCATAACCCAAATATTATCACCACCTCCAGCATCACTGGTAAAAATAATTTTGCTGCCATCTGGGCTAAAACGCGGTTGCACCTCAAAAGGAATCCCAGTTCGCAATATTTTGGCCTTACCACCTGTAATCGGCATTGAATAAATATCTCCCAATACATCAAAAACAATAGTTTTACCATCCGGACTCACATCTAGGTTCATCCAAGTACCTTCGTTGGTAGTAAAATTGTGGTTTTGGTAATTGAAAATATCTCCGGGACTGGAAACATCCCATTTGTCGGTTTTCTTTTTATCTTCTTGTCCTATTGCGTTAAGCGATAGTACAAGCAAGACAAAAGCGAGCAGTTTTTTGGTCATTTTTAAAGTGAGTTAATTAGTCGGCTAAATATACGGGAAATGCTACGATGCTTATCTTAAAACCATGTTAAGAGCTTTTCGAAATTTACCTATCTAATTCTTAAATAATATCAGAAAATTTAACTTTTTGAGCATGCGTAAAAATAGTTGGTACGTATCACTATTGTTTGTTACAACAAATTTTTAATCAACTCGTTATTAGTAACATGCGAATAATATATTTAGGAATTTTAGTGGGCTTGTTTACATCTATAATGCATAGTCAAGATGTAAAAGGTATGTGGTTGGCAAATAATACGTCTTTTAATAATAGTATTAATACTCTTTTTAGTGATCATAGCAGGCTTATTATAGATTTTGATGCTACATCTTTAGGCGCTTTTAATGGAAAAAAGATGCAAAAAATAAGCCTAAATCGCAAGAAAACTAAATTAAAGATACATGGGCTAAAAGGGAAATTTAAAATTGAAAAAATAAAAGCAAATACATTGCGTATTAAAAGTACAAAAAATGGAAATTTTGTTTTTGAAAAGTTAGATTTTTCTGATAAAATAAGTATGGAAGAAAATCATATTAGAGATTTTTTGATAAAACAACAATGCAATGTTATAAGCGGTTTAGAAGGTAAGTTTACTAAAGAAATTTATTTTAAAGACAAAAAAAGTAAGCATGCCAGAAAGCGATATCAATTTATAAACTTTAGTGAACGTAGTAATGGATATTGGTATATTAAAAAAATAAATGGAAGTGCATATTTTTTTTTTAATAAAGGAAATACAAAGGCAGAAAACATATTTAATATCAGCGAAATAAAAATTAATGGCTTAATATTAAAGCCTTTACTCGAAAATAATACAATGAAAAATTTAGAATGGCTTAAAACTTGTTTATAAGCTATTTTAAACGAAAAATCCCAAATAGTTCTTTACCCTTTCTTGGAGCAATAGAATTATAACAAACTGTAAAAGTTGTGGTGTTAAAATAAGGAGATAGGTATTTTAAATAGCCCTTTTTATTGCCGCCAAAAGGTCTTTTTTCTAAATCATTAGTAAGTGGAAAATTAAACCACAAACCTACAAGTTTTCCATTAGGATTTAGTAAACGTGCCATTTGCTTGGCATATGTGTTTCTATTTAATTCCGTAGGAACAAAAGAACAAAAGAAGGTCTGTTCTAGAATAAGATCATACTTGCCGTTATGCTTAAAAAAGTTTTCGTTCAACAGCTGTGAATTTGGAAAGTTTGGATTCCTTTGTTTAAACGCCTGTAATGGTACTTCAGAAATATCCAGTACATAAACATTTGTAAATCCTTTTTTCCATAGGTATTCCGCTTCGTAAGCATTACCGGCACCTGGTATCAAAATCTTACTATTTTTATCCCTTAATTGGTCAATATACGCTTTAAGGGGAGTGGAGGGGTAACCAATATTCCATCCAACCGCTCCATTCGTATATCTTTGTGTCCAATACTTTTTGTCATTCATGGTATTCAACCGTAGGTTTGTTAAGGTAGTAAAGTTTAATGTTTGGTAATAAAATTACAAAGTAATTTCAA
>CBFIGW010000024.1:0-28496 GCA_965662155.1 Maribacter sp.
GTAAGTTGAAGCAGTCTATTGTAAAATAGATTGTTTTTTAACGCATACAATCGCATGACCGAGTTGATTTAGGATTATGCTTCTAACGTAATTATACTGGTATTGTTGTATTTCTATCGGAGTAAGAATAATAGAAATGGTAACAAATTACAGTCCATTGATCGTTGTTCTAATAGCCACCAGGTCAGTTAACAATTTTTCCAACATATTTAACTCTAACATATTGGCGCCATCGCTTTTGGCATTTGTGGGATCAAAGTGGGTCTCTATGAACAGGCCGTCAACACCGGCAGCAATTCCTGCCTTGGCCATGGTGCCTATTAATGCTGGTCTACCACCAGTGACCCCAGAAGACTGATTGGGCTGTTGAAGTGAGTGTGTTACATCTAAGACTACGGGCGCATATTGTTTCATGGTTGGTATTCCCCTGAAATCAACAATCATATCCTGATACCCGAACATAGTGCCCCGATCCGTAATAATAGCTTGTTCATTACCGGTTTCCGTAATTTTGGTGACGGCATGTTTCATGCTCTCCGGGCTCATGAACTGTCCTTTTTTAATGTTAACCGTTTTTCCAGTTTCGGCAGCAGCAACCAATAAGTCTGTTTGTCTGGCCAAAAAAGCAGGGATTTGTAAAACATCAACATATTCCGCAGCAATGGCGGCATCTTGTTCTGTGTGAATATCCGTTATGGTAGGTACGTTAAAAGTCTCAGAAACTTTTTTTAATATTTTTAATGCCTTTTCATCCCCAATTCCGGTAAAGGAATCTAACCTACTTCTATTCGCTTTTTTAAAACTTCCTTTAAAAACATACGGTATTTTAAGGGTATCCGTTAACGTAACAATATGTTCGGCTATTCGTAATGCCATATCTTCACCTTCTATGGCACAAGGTCCAGCAAGAAGAAAGAAATTATTGCTATCTGTGTGCTTTATTTGGGGAATCTTGGTCAAATCCATTTTATAAATTTTTCATAAAGATAGTATTAATCACCGGTATTGTTTTTAGTTTTAATTGCAACAACCACCTTGCAACATGAAAAAAATCTTCTTTGTGCTACTTGTTTTGGGAGGCTTCATGGTCCGTTCACAAGTTAACGGCACTATCGAAAATGGCTACGGAATTGTAAACTTAGAGCGTCATCAATTTAAATTCGATTTATTTTCACCTGGAATATCTTACGAATTGGGACTTTTTAAAAATGTAAGCGCCTCCGGCGGTTTGGGACTTGGATATGCAACGTACGAGGAAGGTTATGCCATTGGGCTCACTTTGCATACAAGAGTTCGCTATTATCATAATTTTAATAGGAGAATACGAATGAACAAAAATGTTTCGGGTAATTCTGCAAATTACATTGCCGCCGCTCGCAGCATTTTTTTCTCCCAGTTACGGTTGGGTACGAACATAGAAGGCCCGGATGAATTTAATTTGGGGGTTTACGGTGTCACTTATGGTATACAAAGAACCTATAAGAATGGGTTCAATTTTAATGCGGAATTAGGTGCCGGCTATTATCGTGGGGATGGTGTTCCTAGTGGTTATGGACCACTATTAAATTTCACCTTTGGTTGGGTAGCTACAAAACGTAAATCCAGAAAGCCCACTTTTGATTGATGTTTTTGGCGCAATAATTGAGTGGTTAGAAAAATAAATCTAACCGAACTATTATGAGGAAACTATTTTTAATTGCTACATTTTTTGGTGCATGTTTTATTAGTGCGCAATCTGCTAAAAATGTAGAAGACCATCAGTTACAATTAAGCTTACCTATGCCCAGCATATTATATGAAAAAGGTATTGCCGAAAATGCTACTTTGAGTATTGAAGCAATCACAGGTTTCAATTTAAGGGGATGTACCGGATGTGAAACTGAATTTGGGGTATATCCAAGTATTAGGGGTCAATATAGGTATTACTATAATATGGGTCGTCGGTTGGATAAGGGAAAGAACATTTCAGGGAATTCTGGTAATTATGTTGGTGGACTTTTATTATATCAGAATGGAAATGCAGTCATTGGCAATTTAGATGCAAATTCTTTGGTTTCATTAGGTCCGGTATACGGGTTACAACGTACTTATAGACGAGGATTCTTTTATCGATTGGAAACGGGAGTAGCTTATTTTGAAGATGATTTCAATAATGGTGCAATCCTTATACTAGCTGCGAGAATCGGTTGGGTTATTCGCAAGCGAAGATGAAAATAATCCTCTCAAAATCAATAAGATAAAAATAATAGAAGAAAAAGTGTAACTAAAGAAATTAGAAGTATCTTTGCACGCTTAAAATAGACCTTATGTCCAATACAAAGAATATTGCGATCATCGCACACGTAGACCACGGTAAAACGACCTTGGTAGATAAGATTATGTATCATTGCAGTTTGTTTCGTGAAAACGAGAATACGGGTGACTTAATTTTGGATAATAACGATTTGGAACGCGAAAGAGGTATAACTATCGTTTCCAAGAATGTATCTGTTGTTTATAAAGACACTAAAATTAATATTATTGATACTCCAGGTCACGCCGATTTTGGTGGTGAAGTTGAACGTGTATTGAATATGGCAGATGGTGTTTTGTTGTTAGTGGATGCTTTTGAAGGTCCCATGCCGCAAACAAGATTTGTATTGCAGAAGGCTATTGATTTAGGATTAAAACCTTGTGTTGTTATCAATAAGGTTGATAAGGAAAACTGTACCCCAGATGAGGTGCATGAAAAAGTTTTTGATCTAATGTTTGAGTTGGGTGCCGAAGAATGGCAGTTAGATTTTCCAACAGTTTACGGTTCGGCCAAGAACAATTGGATGAGTGATGATTGGCAGAATGAGACAGATAGTATTGAGCCGTTGTTGGATATGGTTATAGAGCATGTTCCTTTATTCGAGCCGAAGGAAGGCAATACACAAATGTTGATCACATCTTTAGACTTTTCTTCCTTTACAGGTAGAATAGCTATAGGAAGATTGCAACGTGGTACTTTGAAAGAAGGCCAACAAGTTTCTTTGGTTAAAAGGGATGGTTCTATTGTAAAATCAAAAATTAAGGAACTATATACTTTTGAAGGTTTGGGCCGTAAAAAAGTGGAATCGGTAGAAGCGGGAGATATCTGTGCTTTGGTTGGTGTAGAAGGTTTTGAGATTGGAGATACCGTAGCGGATATAGAAAATCCTGAGGGTTTAAAAACAATCGCTATAGATGAGCCTACCATGAGTATGTTGTTCACTATTAATGATAGCCCTTTCTTTGGTAAGGACGGTAAATTTGTTACCTCTCGCCATATCAAGGAACGTTTGGAACGTGAATTGGAAAAGAACTTGGCATTGCGTGTTAATGAAACCGATAGTGCGGATAAATTTCTAGTATTTGGTCGTGGTGTTTTGCACCTCTCTGTTTTAATTGAAACCATGCGTAGAGAAGGTTATGAGCTACAGATAGGTCAGCCACAGGTAATTATAAAAGAAATTGATGGCGTAAAATGTGAGCCTATAGAAAGTTTAACTATTGATTTACCAGAAACGGTTTCAGGTAAGGCTGTAGAAATGGTTTCTATGAGAAAAGGAGAAATGACAAGTATGGAGGCCAAGGGAGATCGTATGGTTTGTGAATTCTTAATTCCATCACGCGGTATTATTGGTTTGCGTAATCAATTGTTAACCGCTACAGCAGGAGAAGCAATAATGGCACACCGTTTCTTGGAATATCAACCTATGAAAGGAGATATACCACAGCGTCAAAATGGATCATTGGTTTCTATGGAAACTGGTAAGGCCATTCCTTATTCTATTGATAAACTTCAGGATAGGGGTAAGTTCTTTGTTGATCCTGGTGAGGATATCTATGAAGGACAGGTAATCGGTGAGAATTCTAGAGGTGATGATATGACCGTGAATATTACCAAAACAAAAAAATTGTCAAATGTTCGTTCTTCGGGAGCAGATGATAAGGCTAAAATTGTTCCGGCAATTAAATTCTCGCTGGAAGAAGCTTTAGAGTATATTCAGAAAGATGAATATGTAGAGGTAACGCCCAAACATCTTCGTCTGCGTAAAATATATCTTACGGAAAATGACCGAAAGCGAAACAAAATCGCATAATTAATAAAGCCCCTTTCAAAGGGGCTTTTTTTTATTGTTCTTAAACACAACTTTACTTACTTGATGGGTCATGGTGATTTTGATATTTCTTTTTTTTGGTTTTATACCTAGTTTTTTTGTGATATAGACAAAATTTTAACACCTCTTGTGTAGCCTTCGTAATACTTATAATTTCCTATAAATTATTATGGCTTCACCTAGTTTTTTGCATAATTTAAGTGGTATAATTAACTCAAAATGTAGTGCTTAACCAAAGAAACAAACAACATGCAACTTGAAGGAAAAAAAGTATTAATAACGGGTGGAACTAGAGGAATAGGTAAATGCCTTGTTCAAGAATTGGTAGACAAAGGCGTTACCCATATTGCCATAATAGCCCGGAATAAAAAACAGATTAAGGAATTATCGGAAACCTATGACGATGTAAAGTTTATGAAAATTACAGGTGATGTGGCCAATATTGATATTTTAAGGGAAGCTGCAGCCCGTATTGAAGATAAATGGGGGGATTTGGACATATTGATAAATAATGCAGGTATTGTTTCTGCTGGCCCTTTGGAGGAATTACCAGATGATGAGTTGTATGATCAAGTTACGGTTAACTTAACAGCGGTTATGTTATTGACCAAGTATTGCATTCCATTACTTAAATCCTCTGGTGATGGTTTTATTTTGAATATTTCTTCGGGTTTAGGATTAATTGGCATGCCATTTTACGCTGTCTACAGTGCTACCAAAGCCGCGGTTAAACAATTTTCGGATGCTATGCGCCGAGAATTGGCGCCAGATAACATCTGGGTAACCTGCTCTTTTCCTACAGCAACAGATACCGATATGATGCAAAAATTCAATGATTTACAAATGGATACTCCAGAATTGGTTGCAAAGAAGTCCTTAGAAGCACTATTGGCTAAAGAACCGCATGTTATTTTTGGTGGGGATGAAAGGCTTAAAGAGAGTAAGTTGAATTTTGAAAATCCACTAAAATTTGATGAAAAAGTCCTAGAAAACTATGATGATCGGAAACAGGCCAGTTTAGGACACAAAGCCTTGTAGCTAATTCTAGTTGTTGATGTATTAATCTTTAAATTGAAGTTTTATACATTGCAGCGGCAGCAGCACCTATGATTCCCGCCTGATTTCTTAATTCAGCAGGAATTACTGGGGTTTCTATGGTTATATGTTCTTTGAACTTATCAAAGTCCTTTGATGTTCCACCACCTAGAATTATTAAATCTGGCGCTATTATCAGGTCAACGTATTTTAGAAACTTATTAAATCGTTTTCCCCATTTATCATAACTTAATCCTTCACGTTCTTTTGCGGAAGCGGCCGCCCATAATTCTATTTTTTTATTGCTTTTATAGGGTATTTGTCCTAATTCAAAATTCGGTATCAAACGCCCATCCAGGAAGGCGCCACTACCTAAACCTGTTCCTATGGTAATCATTACTACCAAGCCTTTTTTGTCTTTTCCAATACCATAGGTAATTGTAGCATAACCTGCGGCATCGGCATCATTAACAACTGTAAAGTCCAAACCTGTTTTTTCCTCAAATAGTTTTTCAACGTTTACATTTAGCCAACTCTTATGTAGGTTACCAGGAGATTTGCATACCCCTTTCTTTATTACCGTAGGAAAACCACATCCAACTTTACCCTTATAATCAAAGTGGTCTACAAGCTGTTTTACCACTTCGGCCATTTTTTCTGGAGTTCTACTTTTAGGTGTTTTTATTCTATGCCTTTCGGTAATCATTTCACCTGTTTCTACATTTACAAGTGCTCCTTTTATTCCCGATCCGCCAATATCAATACCTAATAATGTCATTTTATATCTAATTATAAGAGTTTGCAAAGAAACAAAAAAAGATTTGTTTCTTCTTTTGCTTGTCTCTTTTGAAGAGAATACAATGCCGTAATATTATAAAAAAAAGGACACTAGGTCCTTTTTAGATAAGTAGTAAGCCATTATTTACTCAAATCTTTTCAAGGATATAATAGAGTAAATTTCTATCGTTTCATCTTCCTCGTCCTCCTCAATAGAAAAACTTACTTGAAAAAGTTGACCATTAAATTTGGAACTTTTTAAATCATAAGCTGCCAATGCCTGTTCAGAAATATTTTCAAACTCAAAGCTGTTACCGTTATCATCTGTAAAGACATATACATCATTTTGATACTGTTCAAAAGTACCTGTCATTACTAATGTTTCTTGGTCTATTGAACTGCTTAGACCGGATATTGACATAAAAAGTGCTATTAATATAGTTTTCATTGTTATTTGATTATTTAATTACTGGAAATAATTGTTTTATGGGTAACACGACAATATAACTTCACGGAGAAGTTTACTTATAACGACTTTTTATCTTATAGATTATATGGTTTTTATTGTTTATATTAAATGTAATAAATCACTTCATCCGAAAAAGTTAAATTTTTGATATAGGCAAGTTTTTGAAAACTCCCATAAACATTACTGTATGAGCTTTGCTTATGATGAGTAACTGTTAAAAATTAGTTTTATTCCGAACTTACTTGCTCTATAAGATTGGCTACTAAGGCTGTCCACCCTGTTTGGTGCGATGCACCTAAACCTCTGCCATTCTCACCATGAAAATATTCATAAAATAGAATAAGTTCTTTGAATTCATCCTTTTTATAGTGTTCATGATAGAGTTCATTTATTGGTCTATTTCCATTCTCATCTTTCTCAAACATTCGAATCAACCGTTTGCTCAATTCATCACTGATTTGAGATAGGTTTAATTTGGTTGAATTCCCGGTGGGATACCCAAACTTAAGTTCATCTCCACAATATTGATGATATTCCCGTAATGCTTTAATAAATAAATAATTCATTGGCATCCAAACAGGACCTCTCCAGTTAGAGTTGCCTCCAAATAAAGAAACAGTAGATTCAGCGGGCTCGTAATTAATGGAATAATGGACACCATTGATATGGATTTCATAAGGTTTTTCATGAGTTTTAGATAGTGACCTAATGCCATACGGACTTAAAAATTCTTTTTCATCCAAAAGGCTTTTGACCAACATTTGCATACGGTCTCTTGGTACTAGCGATAACAAGAGGTCTTCACCGTCTGAATATTCTTGTATAACATTATATTTTAAGTTTTCCATTCTGTATTTCTTGAACCATAGCACACCAGCCTTGAATTTTGGAAACCTATCCATAGTACTCTTCTTAAGGTTTAAAACTGCGGCAATAGATAGCATACCGGCAATAGACCTAATTTTTATAGTGGTGGAATGTCCGCCTGGTAAAGTTAAACGGTCATAAAAGAATCCTTCTATATCATCCCAAGTATTGGCTTTGTCCGTATCCATTTTATTTAAGGCTTCCGCTATAAAAATGAAGTGCCCAAAATATTTGGTGGCCATATCTTCGAAGCTATCATCATCCATGGCAATTTCTAAACTTATCTCCAACATGTTTAGGCAATACAAGGCCATCCAAGCAGTGCCATCTACTTGATCTAAGACCCCGTCTCCTGGCACGCCGTGACTTCTGTCAAAAACCCCAATATTGTCCAAACCAAGAAAACCACCTTGAAAAACGTTATTATTATGACTATCCAATCTGTTTACCCACCAGGTAAAATTCAATGACAGCTTGTTGAACATGCGTTTAAGAAACTTTACATCCCGTTTACCCGTCATATCCCTATCTGTCTTAAAAATCTGTAATGTTGCCCATGCTTGTACGGGAGGGTTTACATCACTAAAATTCCATTCATAGGCAGGTATTTGTCCATTAGGTGCCATGTACCATTCCTTTGTGAACAATAACAATTGGTCCTTGGCAAACTCGGGGTCTATGGAAGCAAATGAGGCACAGTGAAATGCGGAGTCCCATGCCGCATACCAAGGGTATTCCCATGCATCTGGCATAGAAAGTACGTCATGGTTCCGTAACGTTTTCCAGCTACTGTTTCTTCCCTGTAGACGCTCTGCTGGAGGATTGGAATTTTTGGAGTCACCGGTTAACCATTTTTCAACCTCATAATTATAGTACTGTTTGCTCCACAATAATCCTGCAAAGGCTTGCTTCATGATGGCACGTTTACTATCTGATGCTTTGGGTGCTAAACTGTTATAAAAAGCCGCACATTCTGCTTGCCTATCCGAGAATATGGTGTCAAAATCATTACCTAAAGACCGACTAATTTTCTTTTCGGTTAACCGAAGTTTTATAGTTGTTGATTCCCCGCCTTTTAAGCTTAATTCATAAAGAGGCGAGAATTTTGTGCCTTTCTTTTTTTTAGTGGCGATACTATAATCGTTATTGACAACCGCATGATGAAAAATGTCTTTTTTATAAGGATGATTATTGGCTTGCAAATAAACGCTTTCCCTATTGGTTTCATTTTCTGTGAACAATAACTTATTGGCAGCATCAAAGTATAATTTGTACTCACCCACATATGGATGCTTTATTACCACATGGGCTTCACCTTTTTTCACCCTTTTTTTAATCACCGGTAGTTCTGGCATATCCTTAAATGTCCAGTGATTGCGCATGGTAAGCGTAGGTAGAAGATGTAAATTGGCTTTTCTGTTATTTCTGTTGGTAATCGTTATTTTTATTAGAATATCTTTTTCATCACCTTTTGCATATTCGGTAACAACATCAAAATAAGCATTGGTGTCAAAGACCCCAGTATCAAGAAGTTCGTATTCCAAGTCATTTCTTCCCCGTTTTTGGTTTTCTTTCACCAATTTGTCATAAGGAAACATTTTTTGTGGATACTTGTATAAGTGCTTCATGTAGGAATGGGTAGGGGTATTCTCCAAATAATAATAGAGTTCTTTTACATCCTCACCATGGTTTCCTTGTGGACCTGTTAATCCAAATAAACGTTCTTTTAAGATAGGGTCTCTACCGTTCCATAAGGCAATATTGAAACAGATGTTACAGTACCTGTCAGATATACCGGCAAGACCATCTTCTCCCCATCTAAAAACTCTACTTCTAGCATGTTCATGGGGAAAATAATTCCAGGCATCGCCATGTGCACTATAATCCTCCCTAACCGTACCCCATTGGCGCTCACTTAAGTAGGGGCCCCATTTTAGCCAGTCTTTTTCTTCGTTTTTATGTTGGGCAAGTCTTTCTTTTTCTTTATTTATCATATATAGGAACTACATTGCAACTAAGTTGATTACGTTGATTGTTGTAAATTATTTTTCGGAAATAGGAAGTTATACCGCTTTTTGTACCACTTCAAAAACACGATTGGCATCGCATTTTATTGTTTTGGATGGATATTTTAAAATTAAGGCATAATCATGTGTCGCCATTAGAATTGTGCGTCCAGATTTATTTATTTCTTGCAAAACTTTCATGACTTCCACACTGGTCTGTGGGTCAAGGTTTCCTGTAGGTTCATCCGCCAGAATAAGTTCAGGGTCATTGAGTAAAGCCCTAGCAATGGCTACTCTCTGTTGTTCACCACCGGAAATTTCATGAGGAAACTTAAAACCCTTTGTTTTCATGCCAACTTTTTCCAAAACTTCAAGCACTTGAGCATCCATTTTTGTCTTGTCTTTCCAGCCGGTCGCTTTTAAAACAAATAATAAATTTTGGTTGATGTTTCTGTCTGGTAACAGTTTAAAATCTTGAAAAACGATACCTAATTTTCTGCGTAGAAACGGAATATCGTTTTCCTTTAAAGTCTTTAAATTAAAGTCTACAATGTGGCCTTCTCCTTTTTTTAAAGGCAAATCACCATAAAGTGTTTTCATGAAACTACTTTTTCCACTACCTGTTTTTCCTATTAGGTAAACGAACTCCCCCTTGGAAACCTGTATGTTTACATGATTAAGTACAAGACTCTCCTTTTGGAAAATAGCAGCATCTTTTAATTCTAAAACAATCTCTTCCATATCCTTTTTGTTGACATAAAAGTAATAAGTTCCTGATGATATCAAATGTAGCATCAACAAAATCTTTTCTTTTGTAAGTAAGATTTACATACTTAGGTACAATATTTGCCGTTATCCATTGTAATACTACGGTAATTCTAAAATAGTCAGAGAACGCTATGCATAAATTAATGACCGCTTTTATTCCTGCTTTCATTGGAATAGTTTGGATGGGAACTGCCCAAGAGTCCAAAATTTACACTCACAGTCAAAAAGAATATCAAGATGCCCTAACACTGTACAATAATGAGCAGTATCAAGCGGCACAAACCATTTTTCAAAAAGTCAAGGCAACTACTAAAGACGAAGAAACCGCAGCAAACAGTGCTTACTATGAAGCAAATGCAGCGGTGCGCTTAAATCAACAAGGAGCTGATCGTCTAATGGAAGATTTTGTAGAAAAATACCCGACTTCTACGAAACGTAACTCGGCTTTTGCGGATGTGGCAGAATATTATTTTGAAACCGGAAAATACCCGTATGCCTTAAAATGGTATAACACAGTGGATCAAAGTGCACTTTCTAGAGGAGAAATGGACAAGTTTAATTTTAATTATGGCTATTCATTATTTTCTTCAAGAAAAACCAGAGATGCTGAAAAGTATTTGGAAAAAGTTACTAACTCACCCATTTATGGTTCGCAGGCCAAATATTATCTAGGTTATATTTCTTATCAGGAAGATGATTATGAAGCGGCGAATGAGCGTTTTGATCAGATTACGGATCAAAATGTACTTGAGGAAAAGTTGAGTTACTACCAAGCCGATATGAATTTTAAGCTTGGCAAGTTTGAGGAGGCTATTGCTCTTGCCAAAAAACAATTGCCCAAATCTGACAGAAAAGAAGTGTCCGAACTTAATAAGATTATAGGGGAAAGTTATTTTAACCTAAAACAATATGATAATGCCATACCGTATTTGTCAGAATATAAAGGTAAAAGGGGTAAATGGAGCAATACAGATTATTATCTGTTAGGATATTGCTATTACAAACAAGGCGATTATGCCAATGCCATTGACCAGTTTAATAAAATTATTGGTGGAACAAACAGCGTTTCGCAAAATGCATATTACCATTTGGCGGAATGTTATCTGAAACAAGATAAAAAACAAGAGGCCCTGAATGCGTTCAGAAACGCTTCTCAAATGGATTATAAAGCTGAAATACAGAAGGATGCTTTTTTAAATTATGCACGCTTAAGCTATGAGGTAGGTAATGCTTATGAACCGGTACCACAGGTAATTACCAACTATTTAGAGACTTACCCTAATGATGAACACCAACAAGAAATGCAAACACTTTTGGTAGATTCCTATATCACTTCAAAGAATTTTGAAGGAGCCATGGAGCTATTGGAGAGAAATAAGAACTATGCCAGTAAGGAGACCTATCAAAAAGTGGCCTATTACCGAGGAATAGAATTATTTATGGATGCGAACTATACTGGTGCTTCGGAAAATTTAGGTAAATCTTTATCAAGTGCCGTGGACAATACCTTTGAGGCGAGAGCTTTGTATTGGAAGGCGGAAGCGGACTATTTATTAAACCGATTTGAAGATGCCGTAGCGGGTTTTACCTCGTTCAAACAAAATTCCAACGCCAGCTTGGTGGCTGAGGCAAATGATGTGGATTATGATTTGGCCTATTCCTACTTTAAACAAAAGGATTACGGTAGTGCCATCACTTATTTTAATGCCTTTACTAGTCAGAGTGGAAATCAAGTAGATAAACAAAATGACGGTTTATTACGCCTAGGGGATAGTTATTTTGCAACACGAAAATACTGGCCGGCCATAGAAACCTATAATAAAGCTTTGGCGCTAACAGGTCCAGAAAAGGACTATGCCTCTTACCAAAAAGCAATGAGCTATGGTTTTGTTGGAAGAGGAGCTAGTAAAATCGAGAATTTAGAAGCCTTTGTATCACAATATTCTCGCTCTAGTTTAAAAGATGATGCTTTGTTTGAATTAGGAAACACCTATGTGAACAACGGTCAAGAGCGCAAGGGTTTACAGGCTTATGATAGGTTAATTAGTGAATACAAGGGTAGCTCTCTGGTGCCACAGACGCTAATGAGGCAGGGTTTGGTGCACTACAATGGCAGTAGAAATGAAGAAGCCTTACAAAAGTACAAGACCGTGGTACGGGATTTTCCAAAGACACAAGAAGCCATACAAGCTGTTGCTTCGGCTAAATTGGTGTATGTGGATTTGGGTAGGGTAAACGAATATGCAAATTGGGTACGTGATTTGGACTTCGTTGAGGTTACAGATGCGGAATTGGACAATGCTAGTTTTGAAGCTGCACAAAAACAAAATAGAGATGGTAAAACCGATACCGCCATACGCGCCTATAAAAATTATATAGCTGAATTTCCTAACGGGTTGCATGCCGTAGATGCTAATTTTAGTT
Source organism: Maribacter sp. (assembly GCA_965662155.1). Lineage (GTDB taxonomy): Bacteria > Bacteroidota > Bacteroidia > Flavobacteriales > Flavobacteriaceae > Maribacter. The sequence goes on from CBFIGW010000024.1 coordinate 12,471, forward strand.
TGGCGCAATTGTATTTTGGCAAAGGAGATAAGGAATCTGCCTTACCGTATTACAAATATGTAGCAGATAGAAGCACAAGTGAATATGCCGAGCAGGCATTAACGCGGGTTTGTGAAGTGTATATTGGTCAGCAAGATTACAATATTGCCTTGCCTTATTTGTTAAAATTGGAAAGTCAGGCAAATATTCAACAGAACAGAACATTTGCACAATCCAATTTAATGAAGGGATATTACCAACAACGTGATTACCCCAAAACTTTGGCATACGCAGATAAGGTACTGCAAACTCCAAGTATAGATGATCGTATAAAAAGTGATGCACAAATAATGATTGCAAGGTCTGCTGTAGCTACGGGGGATATGTCTAAAGCAAAATCTGCTTATGGGCAGGTGTTGAGCATAGCTTCCGGTGCAACTGCCGCTGAAGCTTTGTACTATGATGCCTATTTCAAAAATGAGGAAGGGGATTATGAATCTTCCAATATTGCAGTTCAGAAGTTAGCTAAGGATTATGCTACTTATAAAGAATGGGGCGGTAAAGGTTTGGTGCTTATGGCCAAAAACTTTTATGCCTTGGGCGATGCTTACCAAGCTACCTATATCTTAGATAGTGTGATAGCCAATTTTAGTCAATATCCACAAATTGTGGCCGATGCCAAAGGAGAATTGGCCATCATCAAATCCAAGGAAGCACAAAGCAATTCCTCAATTGATCCAAATCAAAATTAATGTACCACAGTAATAGAACACAGATGTACAAAAAAATAGCAACATTTATTATAGTTTTCATAATAGGTAATCAAGTCTCCTTTGCACAAGAAGAAGATACGGATGACTTGGGAACAGAGTCAGTTACCGTAACCAAAGCTTATACACCAACGGTGTCAGATGCATTTAAGATAAAATCGGTTCCTAATTTAAACGACTCTATCGTTTTGCAAAAAAAGAAAATCGAGTATAGTATTTTTTCTGTGCCTGTAGCATCAACATTTACTCCATCAAAAGGAACCGCATCAAGGGTAGAAAAGACGCCTCCACCAGTACTTTTTAATTCATATGCTTCTGCCGGAGGTGGTAATCCCGCTAATATTATGGCCCAGTTTTATACAAGTCATGAAATTGATAGAGAATCCAACTACACCATTGGTTTGGATCACAATTCTTCAAGAGGTAACATTGCTGGTGTACAGCTAGATAATATTTTTTCCAATACAAGTTTAGATGCATCTTATGTAAAACGAGATAGGGATTTGGATTGGGGAGCAGATATTGGTGTTCAACACCAGTTGTACAATTGGTATGGATTACCAGAAGGGGTTTATGATGAGGCCACTGTAAATGGAATAGACGAGCGTCAGAACTATTACATGGGCGAGGCTTCCATGCACATTAATGTAGAGGAGTCCGTTTTTGAACATGCGGATATAAAATACAGGAGATTTTGGGACGCTGTTAAATCTGGAGAGAACAGGGCTGTTTTAAATGCTGGATTGCAATTCCCTTTAAATGAAGAAGTTTTTGGTATCAAAGCGAAAGTAGATTATGTGGGCGGAAAATTTGAAAACCCTTCTGTAAACAATACAGTTAATGATGCAGGTATCAACTATGGGAATCTACAGGTTGGTATTAATCCAAGACTGGTAATGTTACGTGATGATCTGTCATTAAATTTAGGGGTTAACCTGGTTTATGGTATGGATTTGGAGAATAGTGAAAGTAATTTTTATATCTATCCTGCGGTGACAGCTTCTTACAGATTGTTACAAGAAACTGTAATAGCCTATGGTGGCGTAGTAGGGGAATTAAAACAGAATTCTTATTTTGATTTTGTTGAAGAGAATTCCTTTGTGTCACCAACACTAACAATTGCCCCAACAGATAGTCAATATAACGCCTATGTAGGTGTAAAAGGACAATTGTTACCTAATCTAAGCTACAATATAAAAGGTTCCTACACCGCAGAAAATAATACTCCGTTGTTTAAGTTAAACCCCCAAAACAGTTTTAGAACCGATGAAAAAGGATATTACTACGGTAATTCTTTTGAGGTGTTTTATGATGACATAAAAACTATTGGCATTTTTGGAGAATTAAATGTCGATGTCAATAGAAACTTTACTCTTGGAATTAATGCCGAAGTGTATGATTATAATACAGAAACCGATAACCCTGCTTGGAACCTGCCTAATTTAACGGGTTCTTTGTTTATGGATTACCAAATAGGTGAAAAGTGGTTTATAGGTACCAATTTGTTTTATATAGGGGAGCGAGAAGATTTCTCGACGGTTGCCGTTCAAAATATTGCTCCACAAGATTATCCTGCGACCATAATTCAGTTAGACAGTTTTTTTGACGCCAATGCGCATGTTGGGCATAGATTAAACGATCAATTGTCCGTATTTGTTAAGGCTGCGAATATTGCCAATACAAATTACCAGCGCTGGGCCAATTATCCTGTACAAGGTTTTCAAGTGTTGGGAGGGGCAACGTATAAGTTTGACTTTTAGAATAGTTTTAAAAATTTGAATATAAAAGCCTTGTCTTTAGATGAGGCTTTTTTTTTGTCAGTTATTTCCCGGTGTAGAATTTTAGTATTTTAGGGGAGTATGTATTCCAATAAGTTTTTTAAAATAGTACAACGAAACGCACTAACAGTTTGCTTATGTGGTTTTGCTGTTTTTGGATATTCGCAAAACCTTATTTTAAATCCCAGTTTTGAAAACCATTTTAACTGCCCAAAAATTCTAGGAAATCTAGAACAAGACGTAGCATATTGGTCTGCACCGACCTTAGGTTCTACAGATTATTTTAATGGCTGTAGTAAAGCTATGGGAACTCCTAAAAATTTTAATGGGGAACAACCTGCAAGCTTTGGTATAGGTTATGTTGGTCTTTATTTTTATGCTCCTGAAGATTACAGGGAATATCTGCAGGCAACTTTATCTCATACCTTGGTTAAAGATGAGGTTTATAAAGTATCTTTTTATGTGAGTTTGGCAGAGCGTTCAGACTTGGCCATTAAGGAATTTGGAATTCAATTTTCCGAAGTACCGATTAAAATTGAAACAAGAAAGACTTTGTCAAAAATGCATCTGTCCAAAGTAAATGGCGATATTTCAAATTATGTAGAAATCAGTTATGATGACTTTTATTCAGATAAGAAAGATTGGGTGCTGGTGGAGACAGAATTTATGGCCAAGGGAACCGAAAGGTATCTAATTATCGGCAACTTTAAAGACAATAAAAGAACTCGTAAATTTAAAATTAAAAGGCAAGCCACTCAGGGTTCTTATTATTACTTGGATATGGTGAGCGTGGTACCTAAAAACCAAGAGATAACTACAAGAAATACTCAGGAAACTCTTAAAACAAATACCAAGTATAAACTAAATAAGGCTATTACGTTTAACAATGTACTTTTTGAATTTGACACTTATCAACTCGTGTCCAAGGCAAAAAAAGAATTGGATCGAATAGCTTCTTATTTGTCTGTAAACGAAAATCTAATGGTAACAATTAACGGCCATACGGATGATGTAGGACTAAAGAATTACAACCTAAAACTATCGGAACAACGTGCAAAAGCAGTGGCCGATTATTTAATCAATAAGGGTATAGCTAAAAAAAGGGTTTTATACTATGGATATGGTAGTATAAAACCCAAATTCGACAATAAAAAGGCTATTAACAGAAAGAAAAACAGACGAGTAGAATTTGTTTTTTCTTCAAATTAATTAATAGTCGGAGTAAGCCGTAGGATATAGAAGAAATATATCCGCCTTGTTCATATTGTTCTTGTAGGTTTCGTCATTTTTCAGTTTTGTCCATTTATCGGATGTGAAAAAAGCTTCCCAAAGGGCATCTCTTTTTTCTATATTGGGGAATGTGGTCATGTACATTAAATTGGGCATCTTGTCCCCAGAAATCACCTCCGCATAAAAAACTGCATTAAAACCTAAACTCTTGAAAAGGTCCACTTCACCACCTTCGTTAAACATGGCTACCTTGTTTTTGTATGTGGCTTCTGTAGGAGATTCATAACTTCTCAACTCATATACCCTGTCAGATTTTGGACCGGTAACTTCGGTTGGTTTCATCTTTGGCATTTCTGTGAATGCACGCATTAGAACGGAATTGATACGTTCATAGGGTGGGTTGTCATATTTGGCAGTGATGTACTCTTTTCCTGCTGTTAAATGGGATTTGTCATTAGCCAATGCCGCTTCCAATGATTCAAATTGTGCCAATGAGGTATATGGGATTAAGACATATATTTTGTTGGACAACAGGAATTTGTCATCACGAATCTTAAAGACACCAATATTGGAAATTCCGTGTCTTTTAAGTGCGGGCAAATAGGCATTTGCTAAATAGCTGTCCACTCGCTTTTCTTGATCACTATTTTTTATAGTGTACGTTTTTAATTCATAGAATTCTTTTTGTGTTTCTTGTCCCTGTCCAAGGCTTACGATAAACATAAAAAGCACGGGCAAAATAACTGATAAATAATTTTTGGTTTTCATAGTAGTCACTTAAAATTTTAGTTGTGGTAAGTTACAGATTATCTTGCAAGATTTTTATTCTTTTCTACCTTGTTGCCATTAATTTTCCGCGCAAGATAATTTTAAACATTCTCCGGAGACATATCTCGGCATCGCAAATATTTAAATTGCAATTCTCTTTTTTTGAAGAAATGTAGGGGTCTTTCTTTTTAGTGGATGCAATCTAAAGTGTACTTTTGATATTTGAATTTCCAACATGGCCAAAATTTCTAATTACCACTTGATAGACCCAGCCAAGAGCCCTGTTTTTTATGGTTACATAATTCTTATAATAGGTACTTTAGGTATTTACTGCAGTATACCTGGCCAAACTATAGGTGTTTCCGTTTTTACGGACCCCGTTAAAGATGCCCTTGGTCTTACAAGAAATCAGTTTAGTAATGCTTATATGATTGGTACCATTGCCAGTTCTTTGGTTATTGGTAAGGCAGGTATTTGGTTTGATAAATATGGAGCTAGGTATGTAGCGTTCTTTGCGGCCTTGGTTTTGGGGTTCACCTTGTTCTTATGCTCATGGTCTGCTCAAATGAGCAGTGCAATTAAGCATATTTTGTCCAGTGATAGCTGGTTGGTTTCCTTCTCTGTGATTACCATACTTTTTTTCCTTATTCGTTTTGCTGGACAGGGAGTGTTAACTATGGCTTCCCGCAATGTAATTATGATTTGGTTTGATAAGAATAGGGGGAAGGTGAATTCGGTAAGTAGCGTGGCTTTGTCCTTTGGTTTTTCGTCGTCACCACTTTGGATAAATGCCTTAATAGAAGGTCATGGATGGCAACAAACCTGGCAATTTTTGGGTTGGGGCCTATTGTTGTTCAGCATATTTATTTTTTTGTTTTATAAAGTTTCCCCAGAGTCCCATGGACTGTTGCCGGATGGTGCCGAGCAACCTTTAAAAGGAGAGGAAAATGCAAAAGTTGCCAATAAACAATTTACACTGAAGGAGGCCAAACGAACAAGAGCTTTTTGGATGTATGGCTTAACACTCGCTTTTAATAGTTTTTTTATAACAGGACTTACATTTCATATCGTATCGATATTTGCCAGTGAAGGATTTCCAAAAGAAAAGGCAATTTCTATTTTTTTGCCAGGTTCGGTAGTAGCGGTTACGGTATCTACGGTTTTTAATTTTTTGAGCGACTATCTGCCTTTAAGGTTGTATTTGTATCTAATGATTTTTGGTGGGTTGTTGGCTTCTACCGGTTTTCTTTTTTTATCCACAGTAGCCGGAGTTCCTTTACTGATTACAGGTTTTGGAATATTAGGCGGTTTTTTTGCCGTTTTAAACGCAGTGGCATGGCCTAGATTTTTTGGAAGATCGCATTTAGGGAGTATTACAGGTAAGGTAATGAGCTTTTTAATTTTAGCTAGTGCACTGGCACCAAGTATTTTTAGTTTATGCCTGTCAACATTTGGATCTTACAAAATGGTGGGCTATTTGGGATTGGCCTTTTTGATGTTTTTAGCATTCGGCTCATTAAAGGCTAAAAACCCACAGTAGTAAGTATTTATTGGAAGCTTCAGGTTATTATTTTCTCTAATGGAGGAAAGCAAGAAAAACAACCTACCTTTAACAAAAAGTAATAAAATGGAATTAAACTTGGCTGTATTGATAGATGGTGATAATATCCCCTCTGCATATGTAAAGGAAATGATGGAGGAGATTGCTAAATACGGTAACCCTACCATAAAGCGTATATATGGGGACTGGACAAATCCTAGGTTGGGAAAATGGAAAAATGTATTGTTGGAAAATGCCATAACCCCAATACAACAATACGGTTACACTCAAGGGAAAAATGCTACGGATTCTGCTATGATCATTGATGCGATGGACATTTTGTATTCTGGTAAAGTGACTGGTTTCTGTATTGTTAGTAGCGATAGTGATTTTACAAGATTGGCGACAAGACTTCGTGAAGCCGGCATGAAGGTATTTGGTATTGGTGAAAGAAAAACTCCAAATCCTTTTATTGTTGCATGTGACAGGTTTATATATATAGAGATTTTAAAAAATAATTTAGAAGAGGATACTGCCGATACGGTTAAAAAGTCTAAGCCAGCAGAAAGTAATATAGATAAGATCACTCCTAAAGATTTAAAGCTAATTTCATCTACCATAGACGATTTGGGAGATGATGATGGCTGGGCATTTTTGGGAGATGTAGGCAGCCTTCTTCAAAAAAAACAACCAAATTTTGATTCTAGAAACTATGGTTTTAGAAAACTAACGCCATTAATAAGTTCCATTACTAATTTTGAAATCGAAAGACGTGAAGATTCTAAAGGGCGAAAAAAATTGATTTATGTTAGGATTAAGGAAAAACAAAAATCCAAGTCTAAATCATAAGGTTTAATAAATTTAAAAAGTGATGCATTTAATTCATTTAGGTAAATGTGTTTCTCCTAGGAATATTTTTATAATTTTAACGTTGTGTATTAAAAAAAGTACTTATAAAATGGTAAAAGGATTACGAATTTTAATGTTTTTAGTTTTTGTTGCAATAACATCCTCTTGGGGCAAAACACCTTTACAGGAGACTATTGCAAGTAACCTTATAAATGAAGGATCAGCTAAGTTTTTAAACAAACCAGTAGGTGTTTGGGAGTATACGGTATTTGGTGCCGAAGCCCCCTATGACAAAGGTGTTCTCTTCGTTAATAAATCTGAAGGCATGTTTACTGTAGACGTAAAATTGACTCATGGCACCCTTACGGGGCAAGATGTACAGGTTGATAGTAACACCATAAAATTTAATATGAATATTGAAGGAATGGAGCGAGTTTCTGTAGTCTTAATTGTAAAAGATGACGAAATTTCCGGTGAAGCCTACTCCAATCAAGGTACTTTTAAAATTCAAGGCAAAAGAAAATTACCATCACAAAAGAACTAATTTATTTTGTGATTTAAATTGAATGGACTGACTGATATTTCTCGAAAATATCACATTGGTGGTTGTTATATTGCCTTGATTAGTAGACTATGATTTTGACTATATCAACAGAAGGGATGCTTAAGGTGAAGCCAGAAAAAAATATTAGCGTAAAATTATGCTATAAAAAAACACCCCGGTTATACCAGGGTGTTTTTTTGTATTGTTACTTAATTCTATTTAAAACATAACGGGTACAGCAACTCTAACTTTATCCCACCCCATTACTAAATGAGCGCCGCCGTCAACTTCCTTAAAAGCCATGGAAAACTCCTCTAAAGAGTTTTCTCCAGTACTAGCAGCCGCTTTTACACGCACTACATCATTGCCTTCCTTGTAGAAGTAAGAACCCCATTGGTTTAACCCATTGTGTAAAATTACTGTCCATTCATTTTCTCCTGGTATTGTCAATAAAGCATACGTTCCTGCTTTAACGTCTTCACCGCCAAATTTTACATCTTGGTAAAGTGTAATTTCAGCTGCTTCGTTAGCACCTGTTCTCCACACCTTTCCGGCAGGAGCAAGTTCCGATAAGGAACGCCCTTTTAATTGTGGTCTACCATAAGTAACGCGAACTACTTTTTCAGAAACTTTGTAATCCGTTGGAAAAGAGGCCATATCCATAGGGCTTTTGTCAAGTCCAGAAAATTTTTGAGCACTAACCGTCGTAGTTAAAAGCAATGCAAAAAATAATAATGTAAATACTGATAATTTCTTCATAATAAGTTTAAGTTTTTAAAGTGTACCAAAGCTAAGCAGATCACCTAGCTTTTTTTGATAAAATGTCGTTAATTTTTTTGCTGCCTTACAAAAAGATTGAAAAGTTGTTTTCTTGCGTGAATGTTGTTATGGTTTTACATTAAAAATCAGTATTAAGTAATAAAATGTAATAGAATATTATGTATATGTTTTTAAATTGAAATGCTATAAGCATATTTGTAATCAAATTGATATAATATTTAGAATTATGTGTGGAATTGTATGTGCCTTTGATGTCAAGGAAAGTACGGAAGTATTAAGACCTCAATTATTGGAAATGTCTAAAAAAATTAGACATAGAGGTCCAGATTGGAGTGGAATATATTCTGATGAAAAAGCGGTATTGGCCCATGAGAGGTTAGCTATAGTTGATCCTGCTTCTGGGAAACAACCATTATTAAGTGCTGATGGTAAATTAATACTAGCAGCTAACGGAGAAATATATAATCATATGGAATTGCGTAAGCAATTTGAAGGTAGCTATGATTTTAAAACTGAATCTGACTGTGAAGTAATCTTGGCATTATATCAGGAAAAAGGAGTAGAGTTTCTTGATGAAATGAACGGTATATTTGGTTTTGCCATATATGATGCTAGTAAGGATGAGTATTTTGTGGCGAGAGATCATATGGGTATTATTCCATTATATATGGGATGGGACCAGAATGGTACTTTTTATGTGGCATCAGAATTAAAGGCTTTGGAAGGCACTTGTACAAAGATAGAGTTGTTTCCTCCCGGACATTATTTACATAGTTCTGATGGTGAATTAAAAAAATGGTATACCAGGGATTGGATGGAATATGATGCGGTAAAAGAAAACGAAACCAGTATACAGGAAATAAAGGAAGCGTTGGAGGCCGCGGTACACCGTCAATTAATGTCAGATGTGCCTTATGGAGTTTTGCTTTCCGGTGGTTTAGACTCTTCCGTAACATCTGCCATTGCTAAAAAATATGCACAGAAACGCGTAGAATCCGGAGATACCAAGGATGCTTGGTGGCCACAACTGCATTCTTTTTCTGTTGGCTTAGAGGGCTCGCCAGATTTGGCAGCGGCCCAGAAAGTAGCAGATCATATTGGTACGGTACATCATGAAATAAAGTTTACCATACAAGAAGGTTTGGATGCAATTAAAGATGTGGTATACAACTTGGAGACTTATGATATAACCACTATACGTGCTTCCACACCTATGTATCTAATGGCCAGGGTCATAAAATCTATGGGTATTAAAATGGTATTATCTGGAGAAGGTGCCGATGAACTTTTTGGTGGATATCTTTATTTCCACAAAGCTCCAAGTCCAAAAGATTTTCATGAAGAAACAGTTCGTAAATTGGATAAACTACACATGTACGACTGTCTAAGGGCTAATAAATCCTTAGCAGCGTGGGGAATAGAAGGCCGTGTACCATTCTTGGATAAAGAGTTTATGGATGTTGCTATGCGTATCAATCCAAAAGACAAGATGATTAATGGCGAGCGTATGGAGAAATGGGTGGTTCGTAAAGCGTTCGAGGACATGTTGCCAGAAAGTGTGGCTTGGAGACAAAAAGAACAATTCTCAGATGGTGTTGGTTATAGTTGGATAGATACTTTAAAAGATTTGGTGAATGAAGAGGTAACGGATGAGCAATTGGCAAATGCCAAATTTAGGTTCCCATTACAGACACCTACATCTAAAGAGGAATTTTATTATCGTTCAATATTTGAAGAACACTTTCCATCAGATGCTGCTGCATTATGTGTGCCGCAAGAACCTTCTGTGGCATGTAGTACAAAAATTGCTTTGGAATGGGACGAAGCCTTTAAAAATATGAACGACCCATCTGGTAGGGCGGTAGCAAACGTTCATGATGATGCTTATGTAAAAAAAACGTAAACAAAATAATGGAAAATTCTGTTTTATAGTTTTATGGCAACGAAGCAGTTTTTATTTTTTAATTAGTCCAGAAAACCCTGCCTTACGGTGGGGTTTTTAGTTAGATCGGGTTTGCATAATAGGTCTCTTAGCGTCGTATATCGAAATTTTCACCAGTTATGTAGTCTTTTTTTTACAACGAATTTATGTGGTCTACATTTGTAGTATGAAATCAGTAAAAGACACAAAGTTTTACCGGGAAGCAATACAAGAAATCAATTTTTCGTTTGGTACGTTTTATTTATTCGATACCTATGTAATTGGTGAAATTAACGCGGACGTAGTTTTTTCCTGGAAAAACCATGGTAAGATCGTTAGTAAGGAAATAGCAAACTTATATGATAATAATGGAGAGGGTTTGGTATATATTACCAATCGTATTAACTCTTATTCTGTAATGCCAAGTGATTGGTTTTATTTTTATAAGTATAGTTATAATTTAAAGGGTTATGCGGTTGTTAGCTATTCGGAAAAAGGTTTGGCTAACACGGTAATAGAGAAGGTATTTACCCGCAATAAGTACCAAAGCTTTAATACTCTAGAATATGCTATTGCTTGGGCAAAAAATCTTGATAAACAATTGAAAGCCGTGGTTTAAATATTTTTAGTGCCACCACAAGTTTTAACAGGCTCTTCCTACGTTTAGAGTTTATATATTTTCCACAATCATTGTTGATAACTTAGTAATGTCGAATAGCTATTGAGGTCATATTCTATAGGGTATTGCGTATATTTGTAAGATTGCAAAATTTGAAATTAAAACAACCTTTAATTTATGAGCGAAGAAGCAAATAAGAAGCAGTATTCGGCGGATAGTATTCAGGCCTTGGAAGGTATGGAGCACGTACGTATGCGTCCCTCCATGTATATTGGTGATGTTGGTGTGAGAGGTCTACATCATTTGGTCTATGAAGTAGTGGATAACTCCATTGATGAAGCTATGGGAGGCCATTGTGATAATATTAGTGTTATTATAAATGAGGACAATTCTATAACTACCAAAGATAATGGTAGGGGTATACCAGTAGATTTACATAAAAAAGAAGGTGTTTCTGCATTACAGGTTGTAATGACCAAAATAGGGGCAGGTGGTAAGTTTGACAAAGATTCCTATAAAGTTTCCGGTGGTCTGCATGGTGTTGGTGTATCTTGCGTGAATGCCCTTTCTGGTCATTTAAGAGCCACAGTACATAGAGATGGGAAAATATGGGAACAGGAATATGAAAGAGGCAAGGCACTATATCCCGTAAAAAGTATTGGTGAAACCGATTATAGAGGAACCATTGTAACCTTTAGGCCGGATGAAACCATATTTACACAGACAATAGAATATAGTTATGAAACGCTTTCCAATAGAATGCGTGAACTTTCATTCCTTAACAAAGGGGTTACGATATCTATTACGGATAAGAGGCAAAAAGATGAAAAAGGAGAGTATGTAGGCGAAACATTTTTCTCAAACGAAGGTCTTAAGGAATTTGTTAAGTTCTTGGACGGGAACCGTGAGTCATTGATTCAGAATGTTATTTCTATGGAAGGTGAGAAAAATGACATTCCTGTAGAAGTGGCTATGATTTATAACACTAGTTATACAGAGAACCTACACTCTTATGTAAACAATATTAATACACATGAAGGTGGTACACATTTATCCGGTTTTAGAAGGGGTTTAACCTCTACCTTAAAGAAATATGCGGATGCTTCCGGAATGTTGGATAAATTGAAATTTGAAATTCAGGGAGATGATTTCCGCGAAGGACTTACCGCTATAGTTTCTGTTAAAGTTGCGGAGCCTCAGTTTGAAGGTCAGACAAAAACCAAATTGGGTAATAGGGAGGTGTCTTCTGCAGTGAGTCAGGCGGTATCAGAAATGCTAACCAATTACTTGGAAGAACACCCGGATGATGCCAAGATAATAGTGCAAAAAGTTATTCTTGCTGCACAAGCAAGACATGCGGCTACAAAGGCCCGTGAAATGGTGCAACGTAAAACCGTAATGAGTATTGGTGGATTGCCAGGAAAATTATCCGATTGCTCTGAACAAGACCCAGCTCAATGTGAAGTATTCTTAGTAGAGGGTGATTCTGCAGGAGGTACTGCAAAACAAGGTAGAGATAGGAATTTTCAGGCTATTTTGCCTCTTAGGGGTAAAATTTTGAATGTTGAGAAGGCCATGCAACATAAGGTCTTTGAAAATGAAGAAATTAAAAATATATATACTGCTTTAGGAGTAACTATAGGTACCGAAGAGGATAGCAAAGCTTTGAATCTTGAGAAATTACGTTATCATAAAGTAGTTATTATGTGTGATGCCGATGTTGATGGTAGTCATATTGAAACTTTGATTCTTACTTTCTTTTTCAGGTATATGAGAGAGTTGATTGAGGGTGGTCACGTTTATATCGCAACTCCACCTCTTTATTTGGTAAAAAAAGGACAGAAAAAGAGATACGCCTGGTCCGATAAGGAAAGGGATGAGATTGCCGATAGTTATAGCGGTGGCGTAAGTATTCAGCGTTATAAAGGTCTTGGTGAAATGAATGCCGAACAGTTATGGGACACCACTATGAATCCAGAGTTTAGGACCTTGCGTCAGATTACTATTGAAAATGCAACAGAAACAGATAGGGTATTCTCAATGTTGATGGGGGATGAAGTGCCTCCTCGTAGAGAGTTTATTGAGAAAAATGCTGTTTATGCGAACATTGACACATAAAAAATACCACTTACACAACAAAAACCTGCGTCACAAGCGCAGGTTTTTTAGTTTTAGGAAAAATTTTACAAGATGAAGAATATACTTACAGGGATATTTTTATGTAGTTTTTCCATTGGAATAGCCCAAACGGATTTTAATAGTGTTTTTGATGCCGGCGTAGAGGATGCGGAACAATTCACCAATGATTATTTAGCGCCATTATCTGAAAGTGCTATTTATAACTTTTCTACTGGTTGGTACAATACTGCAGATGCAAAACCATTAGGAGGATTTGAGATTTCAATTGTAGGAAATATAACAGGATTTAAAAATAAATCAGATAAAAAGGTATTCGTCCTAGATCCTAATGATTATCAGAATATAGATTTTGTGGACAACCCAGGTGTTGCTAGAGAGGTGTCATCTGCATTAGGCGATTTAAAAGGGATAGAAGTTTTTGTAGAAGGTGAAGTGGCTGGATTTACGGCTCGTTCCGAATTCGAGCTGCCAACTGGTATTTCTGATGAAGGAATAGATTTTATTCCTTCCGGTTATTTACAAGCAAGTGTAGGTTTGATAAAAGGAACCGAAATAAAGGCTAGATATTTGCCAAAATTAGAATATGAAGGTGCCTCGGTAGGATTGATAGGTTTTGGTATTCAGCATGATTTCACCAAATTATTACCGGCCGATAAAATATTACCAGTTGCAATTTCAGCCGTAATAGGATATACTAGTGTGAATGGTGATTTTGATTTTACAGATGTTAGTACTTTAGATGGGGAAAATCAACGAATGGAAACAAGTATAGACACATGGGCATTTAATGCCGTTGTATCTACTAAGCTACCAATAATTAACTTTTATGGTGGTTTGGGATATGTAACCGGTAAATCTACAACAGATGTTTTAGGTACCTACCGTGTTACTAGCGGACCATTTTCTTCAGAAACATATACTGATCCTTTCTCTGTTGTTAATAAAGTAAGCGGTGTAACAGGAAATATTGGAGCAAAGCTAAAATTAGGATTCTTCAGGTTAAATGCAGATTATACCTTGGGTGAATTCAATACGTTGGCGTTTGGTATTAATTTTGGTTTTAGATAAAAAAGCTATTGTTGTAAAGAAGTAATGCCCAACATTAGTGTTGGGCATTTTTTTTGCTAATCAAATTATACTGCACAGGTCCTAAAAATGAAGGGCCCGTCCAGATTGCTCCAGACAGGCCCTTTCCCATGGCCCTGTAAAAATCTTTATTTCCTTATCGCAAGATAATCCCCGTTTACTTTTTCGAGTACAATGCCATCTTCTGTTTTTACGATTATCAATTGATGATTTGGTTTGTCTTCCAGACCACTATATTCTATGGTATATACACCATCTTTTGCAGACCATTTAAAATCGGTCTTCAAGGTTATTTCATTGCCATTCATTTCATGGTATCTTCCTAAATAAACGTCATTAAAAATCCATTCTTTACTTAAATTGGATTTGGAGGTGTCATCTGCATTAAAAGTTTCGGCTTCTAACCAAATACCAATAATGGGGTCATTGTTCTCTTCTATCCGAGAACAGTTTGCCGTAAAAATAATGGCACAAATTGCCATTAGCGAGAGGAACTTTTTCATTATAAAGTAGGTTAAGTATGGATTTGGGATCCAAAACTTAAGAACGGAGTAGTGTAACTTCTTATTATTAAAATTCGATGTATGGTACTTATTTTCTGATTTCTTCGTTGAACTGCGTTTTTTTTTAACGTATGCCAATAATTTTAATGTGCTATATGTTGATATTTAGAAGTCATATTCATGCTTTCTTTCCCAATATTTTGTCAATAAATACCTATTTTTGGAGACATTTTATTTTTTACAAAATAGAATCATAATAAACATTAATTCATTAAAATAAATAAATAGATGAAAGTTACAGTAGTTGGTGCCGGAGCGGTAGGTGCAAGTTGTGCGGAATATATTGCCATCAAGGATTTTGCCTCAGAAGTGGTTATTTTAGATATTAAGGAAGGATATGCAGAAGGAAAGGCAATGGATTTGATGCAGACTGCCTCCCTTAATGGTTTCGATACAAAAATTACCGGTAGTACAAGTGATTATTCTAAAACTGCCAATAGTGATATTGCTGTAATAACTTCTGGTATACCAAGGAAGCCAGGAATGACAAGGGAAGAACTTATTGGTATCAATGCTGGTATCGTAAAGTCCGTATCAAGCAGTCTTATAGAGCATTCGCCCAATGTAATCATTATTGTAGTTAGTAATCCAATGGATACCATGACTTACTTAGTGCATAAAACCACAGACCTTCCAAAACATAAGATCATAGGAATGGGCGGTGCTTTGGATAGTGCTCGTTTCAAATATCGTTTAGCAGAAGCTATGGAGGCACCTATTTCTGATATTGACGGTATGGTGATCGGGGGGCATAGTGATAAAGGTATGGTGCCTTTGACATCCCATGCTACTAGAAATAGTATCAGGGTATCGGAATTTATTTCTGATGAAAGATTGCAACAGGTAGCGGAAGACACCAAAGTTGGGGGAGCTACATTGACTAAATTATTGGGTACAAGCGCTTGGTATGCCCCAGGGGCCGCAGTATCTGCATTGGTACAGGCAATTGCTTGTGATCAAAAGAAAATGTTCCCATGTTCCGCTTACCTAGAAGGTGAGTACGGTTTAAATGATATCTGTATTGGAGTGCCGGTAATTCTAGGGAAAAATGGTATTGAGCAAATTGTTGATATTCCCTTGAGTGAAGCGGAAAAAAATAAAATGCAGGAAAGTGCCGAAGGTGTTACTAAAACTAACGGTCTTTTAGAGTTATAATTAATAAACTCAGAAGTATTCAAAAAGCCTTTACAGTTCAACTATAAAGGCTTTTTTATTTTAAGTAGGATGGGCTTTGGAAAGATATATTGTAAAAAATATACTACCGAGTGTAATCTTTCTTTTTATATTTGCCGCATGAATGCAAAATGGTGCGTAAGTACTTTAATTCTTATTCTAGCCTTAATCGGGCTAAATCAAAAGCAGACTAAAGCTTCCAATCAGCAAATTTTATTACAATTTAATGATGTAGAATTAGCTTCCGAAACTGCTCATGATGAAGTATTGGCTGCAATTACCAAAAA
>CBFIGW010000025.1:0-28357 GCA_965662155.1 Maribacter sp.
ATCCATAAGTATGGCGTCATATACATTTTCCTTGGCCAAGGTTACCGCGTCTTCTCCATTGCTGGCAATATCACTGGTAATCTCTTTTTTGGTCAGCATTTTTTTAGTGATTACCTGATTGATTTTGTTGTCCTCAACTATCATAATATGAAGACCTTTAAAGTTGTAGTCCTCATTGGTAATCTCAAATGGTACGTCATCCACAAGGCCATCCTTGCTTTTCATATCAATTTCAAAAAAGAAGGAACTTCCCTCGCCTAATATACTTTTAAGCTCAATTTTACTTTCAAACAGGCCAAGTAAACTTTTTACAATGGTAAGGCCAAGACCTGTGCCACCATATTCCCTATTAATTTGAATAGACCCTTGTTCAAAGCCTTCAAAAATACTCAGCTGTTTTTCCTTTGAGATACCAATCCCGTTATCTTTTACCTCAAAGTAGATTTTAACATCCTCGTTATCCTTTTTAAGTAGCTTGGCAATTAATCTAACCTCCCCGTTTTTAGTGAATTTAATGGCGTTTCCAATTAAATTCATAAAAACCTGAGACAGTTTCAATGGGTCGCTCATCAGATGGCTAGGTATAGAGTCATCGTACTCAAAAACGAGTTTTGTATTATTTTCTTTAGCACTTTGTTGAAGAGAATCCATTACCTCATTAATTACCTTTTTCAGATTAAACTCCATATTAAGGGGTTCTAGCTTATTGGCATCAATCTTATTGATATGAAGAATGTCATTTATGAAATTCAATAAATAATCCCCCGAAAACTTAAGCGCTTTAAGATGTTCTTTTTGATGTTCTTCTGGGTTTTCTTCCAGTAGTAGATGGGTAAGACCGGTGACCGCATAAAGGGGCGTTCGTAATTCGTGACTTACAGTTGAAAGAAAATTGGTCTTAGCTTCCATAGCCTGTACGGCGCCGTCCCTTGCAATTTGTAACTCTTTGTTTTTAGTCTGTAATAAATCGTTGGTCTTTAACTTAATTTGATTGTTTCTATATAAAGAAACCGCTAAAAGTGAGATTATAATTAGAAAAGCCGATGCTAGAATTGCGGTAACTTCCGATCTACTTTGAGATTCTGTTAGTTCTTCAATTTTGTTTTCTTGACGGATAATTTCCTCGGTCTTAAAATCATCCCTGATCTTATCTGCCGTCTTGGCCTCTACTTTAAGCTTTTCAATATTAAATAACGAATCCTTTATTTGCAACAGATTTTTACTGTTTTGAAGCGATTTATCATACATACCAAGTTGTTCATAAACCGTGGTAAGTAATTCATTGGCCTCTTTAATCTCCAACATAAAATTATTGTCAACGGCCAACTGTAAAGCATTCTCAGCGTTCTTGGAGCTTTCCTCATAGTTTTCTGTTGCCAGGTATAATTCTGCTAACCGTAAATAGGCTTGGGTAGATAAATATTCTTTTTCGTAAATGTCTGTATTTACAATAAGTGAATTTAAGTTCTTGGTGGCACTTTCAAATTTTTCAAGGTTCATATAGACTTGAGCCTCTGTCAATAATATATTATTAAAAAAATTACGGTCATTGTTTAGTTGCTTGGCCTCATTAAGCATAAATAATGATTGGAAATTTTTATCATTCCTATACAATAAAATCGCCTCAATGTATTTGTGAATGGCATCACCGTACGGGTAAGAAACATCTTTTAACAACACACTCCCCCTGTCCCAATAAAATTGCGTATCCTCCTCCTTATCTAACTTTAGATATAGAAAAGCCAATTCGTGATATGAATCTATCAATGCCTTAATGTCCTCGTTTTTTTCTGCTTCATCTGAAGCCATATCTAACGCTTCTAGTGCGAGATCTATCTTATTTTCATTTCTTAATTGCCTTGCCTTTTCAAAATAAGGGCTTATATCCTTTACGGGCACGGAATCTTGTGCGTTGATAATTATGCCACTTACTAAGAATAATATGGGAAGTAGTATATTTCGAAATAGGGCGTTATGTAAAAGCTGGGGCCTCAAATGTATTCTTTATCTAACATATGGTTTATAAGGTCTATAATTCTACTACTGTATCCAGTTTCGTTATCATACCAACCAATTATTTTTACCATTTTTCCAATTACAGAAGTCATCTGTGAATCAAACGTACAAGAATAACAACTATTGTTTATATCAATAGAAACTATTGGGTCTTCTGTATAATTCAGAATATCCTTTAGTTGATTTTTGGATGCTTTTTCAAATGTATCATTAATTTCCTTAATGGAGGTATTTCTCCTAACGTTGAAAGTAATATCTGTCAATGATCCATTGGGTACAGGTACCCTGATGCCACATCCACCGATTACTTCGGATAGTTCTGGGAAAATTCTGGTCAATGCCTTAGCTGCTCCAGTAGTGGTTGGTATTATAGACTGCCCTGCGGCTCTTCCGCGCCGTAAATCACGATGAGGTTGGTCATGGAGGCTTTGATCACTTGTATAGGAGTGAATGGTTGTAATATACGCTTGTTCTATACCACAAAGGTCATTGATGACTTTTATCATGGGCGCAGCATTATTAGTAGTACATGAAGCGTTAGATATGATTTGGTCATTAATGTCTAGACTGTTTTCATTGATCCCATATACTATCATTTTAATATCCTCATCTAAAGGTGGTACGGATAGTATAACTTTTTTAGCACCATTTTTAAGATGAAAATTTAAACTTTCCCTTGTTTTAAATTTACCTGTACATTCTATTACGACATCAACGTCAAAGGCCTTCCAATATATGTTTTCGGGCTTATTGAAATTTGTAATTTTTACTTTTTGGTCATTTACTAGTAGATGTGAGTCGTCATGGCTTATAGAAGCGTTCATTACGCCATGTAAACTATCGTATTTGAGTAAATGGGCAAGTGTTTTAGAATCTGCCAAGTCATTTATTACTACCACAGAAATATGACTTTGATTCTGTAGTAAACGAAATAAGGTTCTGCCTATTCTGCCAAATCCATTAATGCCTATTTTCAACTTTTTCATGAAATCAAATTTATGAAATAAGATGGCATAAGGAGTTACTTGAGGCTTTTAAAATAGATTCAAGTATGAGTTAATAAATAGTAATACAACTATGTTTAATTAATATGCTTGTGCGCTTTATAGGATGATCTTACAAGAGCACCACTTTCAACATGTCTAAATCCCATTTCCAAGCCAATATCCTCATATTTTTTAAACTGTTCTGGGGTAATGAACTCTTTTACAGGAAGATGTTTTTTTGATGGCTGAAGATATTGCCCGATGGTGACAACATCCACGTTGGCATTACGGAGATCTTCCATGGTAGTAATGACTTCATCTTCTTGCTCCCCAAGGCCCAACATAATTCCGGACTTTGTTCTATTGACTCCGTTGGCCCTTAAGTATCTTAAGACTTCTAAACTTCTTTCGTATTTAGCCTGTATACGTACTTCCCTGGTTAGCCTTTTTACAGTTTCCATATTGTGTGAAACAACTTCAGGAGAGACTTTAATAATACGGTCTAGGTGTCTTTCTATGCCTTGAAAATCTGGAATTAAGGTTTCTAAAGTCGTATTTGGGTTCATTCTTCGGATGGCCTTAACCGTTTCCGCCCAAATAATAGACCCCATATCTTTGAGGTCATCTCGGTCTACCGATGTTATTACAGCGTGTTTAATGCCCATAATCTTAATAGATCGTGCCACTTTCTCTGGTTCTGCCCAATCCACATCTTCTGGTCTTCCGGTTTTCACACCACAAAAACCACAGGAACGGGTGCAAACATTTCCTAAAATCATAAAAGTAGCAGTACCTTCTCCCCAGCATTCACCCATATTTGGACAACTCCCGGAGGTGCAAATTGTATGTAGGTCGTATTTGTCTACCAATCCTCGAAGTTGGGTATATTTTTTACCGGTAGGCAGCTTAACCCTTAACCATTTTGGTTTGCCTTTAGGAGGTGAATTATTTTCTTCAATTACTACGGACATGCTAATTTTTTATGCAAATATACAAACTAAAATAAGGAAATATATTTGGTTGGGATAGTGGTAAATAGTTTAAAAATCTATGGAAAAAAGAATGTGCTATCTGCGATTTTTGATGACTTCAGCTAAAAGTTTTTTTGCGCGCAAAAGTTTTACCTTAATATTGTTCATGGGTTCGTTAAGTTTCTCAGAAATATCGGCATAACTTAATTCATTAAAATATCTTAAGTTGATAACCTCCTGATAATGGGGTTTTAGTTTTTTAATATCACGTAACAAATCGGCTAAATTCTGCTCTTGGATGAGCTGGTCTTCCATGGAAGGCGAATCATCTAGAAATTTTTTGATGACGTCGTTATTGCCTCTGCTTTCCAAAAGATTCTTTTTTCTTTTTCTAATAAGGTCTATATGAATATTTTTAGAAATGGTTATGAGCCATGTTTTGAAAGCGTAGGACTTATCGTAGGTTTTAATCTTGTCAAATGCTTTTGAAAATGTACGTATGGTTATATCCTCTGCGTCCTTTTCGTTATGAGTACGTTTTAACTGAAAACCATAAACATCGTTCCAAAATGTATCCAACAGACGGCTAAAAGCAATCTGGCTGCCTTTTTTTGCATTTTCGATGATATCTTCTATGGTTTCTTTTTTGTCCAAATTTGAAAATTTCTAAATGGGGGGATTGACAAAAAAATAAACGAACAATCTATTGAATACTAGGATACAGCGTCCTTTCTACATTCCTGTTCATCAGGTAGTTTGCCACACATGCCACATGCTTCTCCATCTTGATTAAGAAATGGACTTTGGCTAGCACAAGTTCCTGCAAACTTCCCGTCTTTTTTTGCCCAAATTTTTATAGCGATGCCAGAAAAAGCAACAGCTAATAGTCCAATTGTGAGTAAAATAAGTTTCATGTAATTTGATTTAATACAAAGATAAAAAAATAAAGCCCCAATTTGGGGCTTTATGATTACTTTATAACAACATCTTAATAGGAAATATTGGCTACAATATTGTCTACCGTAGGATTTAGATTGCCACCCTCAGGTTCTATAGTAATATAACTTACGGCTTTTTCTGCATATGGTAAAGCCAAAAGGTTTTGATTATCTGAAGCTTGTTCAATAATACCTAAGTTTATCATTTTACCATTAACTTCTGCCCACATTTGATAACATTGGTTTTCTGGTAGGTTAGGTAAATTGTTTATATTGATATAAGAAAGTTTTTTCACAGGATTTATATAAGCCACCGCCTTTAATTCCTTTGCTTTTCTATTACCTTTTACATTGACTTTTTTGGTACTTGGATTGTTAAGAACTATAAATTGGTTTCTAACATCTTCCAGTTGCTGTTTCATGTCAGCTTCCAATAGTTTTATTTTATTGCTGA
Organism: Maribacter sp.; assembly: GCA_965662155.1. Lineage (GTDB taxonomy): Bacteria > Bacteroidota > Bacteroidia > Flavobacteriales > Flavobacteriaceae > Maribacter. The sequence goes on from CBFIGW010000025.1 coordinate 5,366, forward strand.
CAACAGTATTTTCTTGTTGTAAATTTTGGTTTTGACTATAAAAGAAATACGATGCACTTGCAAACATAATAGCTGCAAAACTAGCGGCAATAGCATATCTAAAGAATTTTTTCCTACCATTACGTTCAGAACGGATACGGGCAGTGATTTTGTCTTTGAGTCCGTCTGGTGACTCAATAGCATGTAACTTGGCAAAGACGGCTAAACTTTCTTGAAGATCATTGTAGGCCTCTCTAACCTCTGGGTACATGGCTATATAGCGCTCTACCTGCAGGGACTCTGTTTCCGAAGTACTTTCCAATAAATACTGTTCCAAAAGATCAGATTCTAGGAATGTTTTTATTTTTTCTTTCATCACATTATATTTAATAAAAGTGCGAGTATGGCCGGACCATAAATTTTACGTAACTCCCGTAGTCCAATTTTTAATCTGGATTTGACGGTACCTAAGGGAATATCTAATTCATCACTTGCTTCTTGCTGCGTCATTCCTTGAAAAAACAACGCATCTAAAACAATTTGGTACTTGTCTTCAATTTTATCCAAATGTTCTTGTACATCCAAAAATTCCGGTCTTATACTATCAACACCTAAATTATATACGTCCGAAACATCCATTTGGATTTCTTTATCAGATTTTAAATTGGTACTTCTGAGTTTATCAATTGCTGTATTTCTGGTAATCCTAAATAGCCAAGTAAACAATTTAGCTTTACTGGGGTCGTAAGTATCTGCCTTTTTCCATATTTTAACAAAACTTTCTTGTAATACATCTTGTGCAAGTTCTTCGTTACGTAAAACCTTATTTGCAACACCAAGAAGGGTATCTGCATAATTATCGTACAAGAGTGAAATGGCTTTATCATTTCTTTCTTGCAATAGCTCAACAATATGTTTTTCTAGTAGTGTGCTCATAAAACTATGAATGCGACAAATGTTTTCACAAGGTCAACATCCAAACCGGTTTGTTTTCCCGTATATCTATAAACGCTAATTTATAAAATTGATTATTAAAGTTGCGTTTTTAAAAATATATATCTCATAAGTGTGCAGCTGGTAACTGCCACTTAGTTTTTGGTTAGTTTGGTTTGGTATAACCCTCGTGAATTATTTTACGAGGGTTATCTTATTAAATTAACTTCTGGTGTCAAGCTAATATCGAATTTAGACTTGACTTCCTTAATTATTTCCTCTGCCAAATTAAGTATTTCTTTTCCAGTGGCATTTCCATAATTGACCAATACCAATGCTTGATTTTTATGCACCCCTGCATCACCGTAACGCTTTCCCTTAAAACCGGATTGCTCAATTAACCAACCCGCTGGAATTTTATATTCCTCCTCTGAAACTTTATAATATGGGGCAGATGGATTCTTTTTGGTAAAAGCATCAAATTCATTGAAAGAAATAACCGGATTTTTAAAAAAGCTACCACTATTGCCCAATACATTAGGATCTGGAAGTTTGCTTTTTCGAATAGCTATAACCGCATTGGAAACATCTTTAATAGTGGGTTTTGAAATATTTGCATTTATTAATTCTTGCTCTATAGCTCCATAACTGGTATTTAGTTTGTGGTTTTTGATGGTAAGCTCAAATGTTACGGATGTAATTACGAATTTATTTTTCCCTTCATTTTTAAAGAAAGATTGTCGATACCCAAAATTGCAATCGTCCTTGGAGAAGGTTCTACTGGTTTGAGTTTCTACTTGGATAGCCTCACAGCTCACAAATGAATCTTTAAGTTCAACACCATATGCGCCTATATTTTGTATGGGTGCAGTTCCTGTGTTTCCTGGGATTAGGGACATATTTTCTAATCCTCCAAAATTTTGATTTAGTGTCCAAAGTACCATGTCATGCCAATTTTCACCGGCCATGACTTTTATAAGAACTTTATCATCACTTTTTGAAAGAACTTTAATGCCTTTGAGGTTTATGTAAATTACCAAGGCATCTATATTTTGAATGATAAGAATGTTGCTTCCTCCGCCAAGAAAAAGTTTATTTGGGTACTTTTTATCTTGTAGAATAGCCTTAAGCTCACTAACAGTGTTTATTTCAACAAAAAACCTTGCCGTGGCATCTATACCAAATGTATTATGGCTTTTTAATGAAAAATTTTCTAGAATTTGCATTATCCGATATAACTTTTTAATGCTTCACCTAAAATATGTACTGCTCGTTTTAAACTTTCCTTGTCCAATACATAAGCTATACGTATTTGATTTTTCCCCAACCCCTCAGTGGCATAAAAACCTCCTGCCGGTGCTACCATTACGGTTTCGTTAGCTACCCTGAAATCCTCTAAAAGCCATTGAGCAAAATCATCGGCATCTTCTAATGGAAGTTCGGCAATACAATAAAAGGCACCTTGTGGACGGGCTACTTTTACCCCCTCTAACTTTCCTAATTCTGTAATCAACAAATCCCTTCTTGAAACATATTCCTCTTTAACCTCGTCAAAATAGCTTTGAGGTGTGTCAAGAGCCGCCTCTGTAGCAATTTGAGCATAGGTCGGGGGTGATAATCTAGCCTGTGCAAATTTAATTGCAGTTGCTATTACCGCTTTATTTTTTGTTACTAGATATCCAATTCGTGCTCCGCACATACTATAGCGTTTAGAAACAGAATCTATAACTATGGCATTTTCTTCTAGTCCTTCTACTTGAAGGATGGAAAAATGTTTTTTGTCGTCATAGGCAAATTCTCTATATACTTCATCTGCAATAAGATATATATCGTGTTTTTTTACAATTTTAGCCAGTTTATGAATTTCCTCTTTACTGTAAAGGTATCCTGTAGGATTTCCTGGGTTACAAATTAATATAGCCCTTGTCTTGGGACTTATCAGTTTTTCAAAATCCTCAATTGGTGGAAGCGCAAAGTTATTTTCTAGTTTGGAAACTACTGGGACTACTTTAATTCCTGCCGCAATTGCAAATCCGTTGTAATTGGCATAAAAAGGTTCCGGAATTATAATTTCTTCATTATGGTCCGCAATGCTGTTCATCGCAAAGGATAAGGCCTCTGAACCGCCTGTGGTAATAATAATATCATCTGCATTTACAAAAATCTCATTCTTTTGGTAATATCCGGCAACTTTTTGTCTAAAGGTCTCAGAACCCTCTGTACGGCTGTATTCCAAAACATTTAAATTATTGTTCTTTACAGCGTCCAACGCTATTTGAGGGGTTTTAATATCGGGCTGACCAATATTCAAGTGAATCACTTTAGTTCCTTTCTTTTTTGCATTTTCTGCAAAAGGAACCAGTTTTCGAATAGGTGATTGTGGCATTGAACGCCCTTTTTGAGAGACACTTGGCATATATCTATAGATTTTTCACAAAAGTGGGAAATCCATATGGATATTACAATCAAAGTAGTCCTTAATTATGATCATGTTAGAATGTTAAATAAACTATTTCATTAGAAAAAATATTGTACCTTATAATGGTAAACAATTGAAAACAAATCTCTTGAAAAAAATAATTTGTGCTTTTGTCGTTCTGGTAAGCTTAGCTCCATTAATATTAATGGGACAGGGCTACACTATCCCTGATGGACAAAAGTTTCAAAAATTAAATTTTCAGTTGATTAATAATCTGATGGTGATTCCCATTGAAGTCAATGGAACAGAGCTTTCATTTGTAATGGACTCAGGGGTAGGAACTCCAATTCTGTTCAATTTGGCAGACCAAGATTCCATAGAGCTTAAAAATGTTTCGGAAATTACCATAAACGGTTTAGGAGAAGGAGAACCAATTAGTGCATTAAGTTCACAGGGCAATTATTTTAAGTTGGGAAATATTAGAAATTTTGCCCAAAAACTATATGTTGTCATGGATGCTGGAATTAATTTTTCACCGAGTCTAGGTGTTCCGGTACACGGTATTATTGGCTATGACTTATTTAAGGATTTTGTTGTAGATGTTAACTATGCCTCAAAAACAATTAAATTTTACAAGCCTGAAGCTTACAAGTATAAAAATAGAAAAAAACAGGAGAGCTTACCTATCTCTGTAATTGGCAGAAAGGCTTATTTAGATGCTAGTGTTATTATCAAAAACAATGAAGAATTAAATGTGAAGATGTTGTTGGATACTGGTAGTAGTGATGCTGTATGGCTTTTTGAAGATGAGCGAATTCATTTGCCCGAAAAAAATTATGATGATTTTTTGGGTAAAGGTTTGGCCGGTGATATTTACGGAAAGCGTACCAAAATAAACGAAATAAGAATTGGAAATTTTCATCTAAAAGATGCAAAGGCTGCTTTTCCGGATATGTTGACGTTTAATACCATAAAAGACTTAGGCAACAGAAATGGTAGTTTAGGCGGCGAAGTGCTAAAGCGATTTAATATTATTTTTGATTATCCAAACAAAAAGATAACTCTTAAAAAGAATTCTAATTTCAAAAATCCGTTTCACTATAACATAAGTGGTATTGATTTACAGCATGCTGGCGTTAGATATGTTTCAGATAGAATTGCAAATTCTAATGGTGTTGTTTTTAATAATGAGCGAACTTATGGTGATGTTCAAATATTGTTGGAAGGTGCAACCAGGCTTAGCCTTGTTCCTGAAATAGTTGTATCGGCCATTAGGGCGGGTAGTCCAGCACATTCCGCAGGGTTAAAAGAAGGAGATATTATTTTGGCGGTCAACGGTAAAAGAATACACAGATATAAATTACAAGAGATAATGCAAATGCTGAACGAGAAAAAGGGGAGTAAAAAAGTGAAAGTTCTAGTTGAGCGTTATAATAGTAGCTTACTTTTTAGTTTTGTTCTAAAAGATTTATTTAAATAAAAAAAGCCCGATTTTAAATCGGGCTTTTTTATTATTATACTAGAATATTATTTGGTACCGCTAACATTTGCCTTAACCTCTCCTTTTATTTTAAGGATTTTTGTAGGCGTATCTGCATTTGAGGTAACCGTAATTGCTTTTCTTATTGGACCAACGCGATTGGTGTCATATTTAACTTGTATTTCCCCAGTTTTACCAGGCATGATCGGATCTTCTGGTTTCTTTGGAATAGTACAACCACAGCTAGACCTTACATTGCTAATAATTAAAGGTGCACTACCTGTGTTTGTAAATTCAAATACACGAATACCATCAGAACCTTTGGTAATTTCACCATAGTCAACTGTTTCGCTCTTAAATTCAATTTTCGCTGCTGTATCTTGGGCATTTATGCTTAATCCAAGCAAACCAACAAAAAGTATAAGTACTATTTTTTTCATCATTTTTCAGTTTAGGGTGATTTCAAAATTAAATCTTTTCAGATCAACCTCAAAATCCTTTTGTTATACTCTAACGTTACTTATTTTTGTTTCGTATTTAAATTAGGATAAAAAATATAAGTGCTATAAGATATTCTTCTTATGTCTACTTATTTTTTTTGACCCCAATTGTAATTATTCAAAAACTGTTCCAAAATGGAAATCCCTTCAAAATATAATCCACAACAAGTAGAGAATCGTTGGTATGATTACTGGATGAAACATAATTTTTTTCATTCAGAACCAGATGATAGAGAGCCATATACCATTGTAATACCTCCTCCAAATGTTACCGGGGTACTTCATATGGGGCATATGCTAAACAATACCATACAAGATGTACTCATTAGAAGGGCGCGTTTAATGGGCAAGAATGCATGTTGGGTTCCGGGTACGGACCACGCCTCGATTGCTACCGAGGCAAAAGTAGTGGCTAAGCTTAAGAAACAGGGGCTAAATAAAAGTGATCTATCACGAGAAGAGTTCTTAAAGCATGCTTGGGACTGGACCAATGAATATGGAGGCGTAATACTGGAACAGTTAAAAAAATTGGGGTGTTCATGTGATTGGGACCGTACTGCTTTTACTATGGATGAGGACCGTTATTCCAGCGTAATAAAAGTATTTGTAGACCTATTTAATAAAGGACTTATCTATCGCGGCTATCGCATGGTAAACTGGGACCCTGAGGCACAAACAACACTATCGGACGAAGAGGTTATTTACGAAGAAAAGCAAGGCCTTCTTTACTACCTTAGTTATTCAATAGAAAATTCAGATGAGAAGGTAACAATAGCGACTACGAGGCCAGAGACCATACTTGGTGATACCGCTATATGTATAAATCCAAATGATGAGCGTTTTCAACATTTAAAAGGTAAAAAAGCTATAGTGCCCTTATGTAACCGGGTTATACCTATTATTAACGATGAATATGTGGATATCGAATTTGGTACTGGGTGTTTAAAAGTGACCCCTGCCCATGACATCAATGATAAGGCCCTTGGAGAAAAACATAATTTAGAGACTATCGACATTTTTAATGCAGATGCTACATTAAATTCTTTTGGCTTGCATTATGAAGGTAAGGACCGTTTTGTGGTAAGAAAAGAAATTTCCAAGGAATTGGAGGAAAATGGCTTTTTGGTTAAAACGGAGCAATATCTGAACAAAGTTGGTACTTCAGAACGTACTAAAGCGGTAATAGAACCAAGGCTGTCTGATCAATGGTTCTTGAAAATGGAAGAACTCACAAAACCTGCTATCAATGCAGTTTTAAATACAGATGAAGTAAAATTCTTTCCGAAAAAATTTGAAAACACCTACCGTCATTGGATGGAGAATATTAGAGACTGGAATATATCTAGGCAGTTATGGTGGGGACAACAAATACCTGCTTATTACTATGGTGATGGTCAAGATGATTTTGTTGTAGCAGAGAATAAGGAAGAAGCCTTGTTATTGGCCAAGAAGAAATCGGGCAATGACACATTGACATTAAATAGCCTTAAGCAAGATGAAGATGCTTTGGATACTTGGTTTTCTTCATGGCTATGGCCAATAAGTGTTTTTAACGGAATTTTGGAGCCAGAGAATGACGATATTAACTATTACTATCCTACCAATGATTTAGTAACTGGTCCAGATATTATTTTCTTTTGGGTTGCTAGAATGATAGTTGCCGGTTATGAATATAGAGATGAAAGGCCGTTTCAAAATGTTTATTTTACAGGATTGGTCAGGGATAAGCAACGCCGTAAAATGTCTAAATCCTTGGGTAATTCTCCTGATGCCTTAAAGTTAATTGAGGAATATGGTGCAGACGGGGTAAGGGTAGGTTTATTGTTGAGTTCTGCCGCTGGTAATGATTTAATGTTCGATGAAGATTTGTGTCAGCAAGGAAAGAATTTCGCAAATAAAATATGGAATGGCTTCCGATTGTTGAAAGGTTGGGAAGTAGCCGATTTGCCACAACCAGAGGCATCCAAAATAGGAATTGAATGGTACAGGGCTAAATTTAACCAAACCCTTTCTGAGATTGAGGATCATTATAGCAAATACAGAATTTCCGATGCTTTGATGGCAACATATAAATTGGTTTGGGATGATTATAGTTCTTGGTTGTTAGAAATAATTAAACCTGCTTACCAACAACCCATAGATAAGATCACATTTGATGCGGTAATAGAAATTTTTGAGGAAAATTTGAAATTATTACATCCGTTTATGCCTTTTCTAACAGAAGAAGTGTGGCAACATATTTCTGATAGAAGTCCAGAGGAAGCTTTAATTGTTTCAAAATGGCCAACTATCAATCAGGTAGATGAATCCCTTATTGGCGATTTTGAATTTGCAAAAGAAGTTATTTCCGGTATTAGGACCATCCGAAAAGAAAAGAACATTCCAATGAAAGAGTCTTTGGAACTTTCTGTTTTAAATGAGGAAAAGGTTACCAATAATTGGGATGTTGTTATTCTTAAATTAACCAATCTTTCGGATATCTCATATGTAAGCGATAGTGTAGATGGCGCATTATCCTTTAGGGTAAAATCAAATGAATATTTTATACCCATAGGTGGTGCGATTGATATTGAAGCGGAAAAAGCTAAAATAGTAGAGGAGCTTAACTATACAAAAGGTTTTTTAAAGTCGGTAGAAAAGAAATTATCCAATGAGCGTTTTGTAAATAATGCACCAAAAAAGGTAATTGACATTGAACGTAAAAAACAAGCTGATGCTGAGTCTAAAATAGAGACCTTAGAAAAAAGTTTGGCTAGTTTGGGTTGATATTTTTATATTTATTGAAATTCGTATGAGCTAACAATCAACGTTTTACAGGACATGTCCAAGAAGACTTAGGTTTATATTGCGATATAATCTAAAAATAAATATTATGAGAAGTCTTTTATGGTTGGTAGCAATTATATGTATAATTATTTGGGTATTGGGCATGTTAGGTATTGTGCCTGGTATGGCAACTGGTAGTTTAGTTCATGTTTTGTTGGTAATCGCTGTTGTAGTAATACTCTATAACATTATCTCTGGGCGAAAGCCATTGTAATAAATGCTGTTATATGAATACATCATCCTTAATATCCTGTTTTTTAGGTGATTATGTATTTTTTATAACATCATGTTACAATATTTAAGTGACGGTTTACAGCTAATTGAAATTTTAAAGTGCTCAATTTATACAGATTTGATTTTTGATTATAGTTCGTTATCTTTAGAATAAATCAGAATCTAATGAAACCACCCTTTATAGTTTTCATCTTACTTTTTATTGTTACACATGCTAATGCCCAAAGTGAACAAATATTACCTGCTGAAATCCAGTTAAAAACGGCTACTTTGCCTGCGCCCGAAATGGAAAAGGACAATGCAATGGTATATGGGTATAATTCTAATGGAGATTTTGTAGTACTACGTGAAGGATCAAACAACCTTATTTGTATAGCCGATGATCCCAATAGGAAAGGGATAAGTGTATCCTGTTACTCTAAAAAACTAGAGCCTTTTATGAAGAGGGGAAGGGAGTTGGCAGCAGAAGGCAAAGGAATAAAGGAAAAAAGGGAAATTAGGGGGATGGAAGTTGCCAAAGGTTTATTGGAGATGCCAAAAGAACCTAGTATGACGTATATATATTATGGGTCTGAGGAGGCGTACGATACAAAAACAGGGGAACTTAAAGATGGGCAGTTTAGATACGTAATTTATACACCATTTGCTACTACTGAATCTACTGGGCTGCCAGACAAACCACATGCCAAGGGCATGCCTTGGCTAATGGACCCTGGAACTTTTAGGGCACATATTATGGTTGGACCGTTTAACTAGTCCCAATGGAAACCTACGCTACGGCATTACTTTATGCCATACCCTTTTTTATAGTATTATTAATTTTGGAAATAGGCTATGGTTATTTTGTGAAAGACCAAAAGCACAAAGTGTTGGATACCGTAAGTAGTATCAGCTCTGGGTTAACCAATATCATTAAAGATTCATTAGGTATAGGTTTAGTTATAATTTCATATCCTTTTTTATTGGAACATCTTTCAATTATTAAAATTGAAAATACATGGGTGGTATGGTTAATTGCCTTTATAGCTATAGATTTTGCTGGTTATTGGAACCATAGACTAAGCCATAAAATCAATTTTTTCTGGAACCAACATGTTATTCACCATAGTAGTGAAGAATTCAATTTAGCTTGTGCGCTTCGGCAATCTATTTCTAATTTATTAGGATATTTTCCGTTTCTACTTCTGCCCGCAGCATTACTGGGTGTTCCAAACCAAGTTATAGCTGTACTTGCGCCAGCGCATCTTTTTGCGCAGTTTTGGTACCACACACAACATTTAGGTAAACTGGGCTGGTTAGAATATGTTATAGTTACCCCTTCGCAACATCGGGTACATCATGCCATTAATCCTGAGTATATAGATAAAAATTTAGATCAAGTTTTGTGTGTTTGGGATCGTTGGTTTGGTACTTTTCAAGAAGAATTGGATGAAGTCCCGCCACAATATGGAGTGTTAAAGCCTGCACAAACATGGAATCCAATTCTTATCAATTTTCAGCATTTATGGCAATTGTTAAAAGATGCTTGGCATACAAATAATTGGTGGGACAAATTAAGAATATGGTTTATGCCTACAGGATGGCGGCCAGCGGATGTTAAGGAAATTCATCCAATAAGTATAATTGAAGATGTGTATTCTTTTACTAGGTATACGACACCTACATCCAAGTTATTTAATGCGTATATCATTTTTCAGTTGTTGGTAACAACTGCATTATTAATGGTAATGTTTTATAATTATTCAACTATTGGGTTTAATGGTCTGTTATTAAATGGTGCTATAATTTTTATTGGTATTTATGGGTATACTTCTGTAATGGATGGTAAAGCCTATGGTGCAGTTATAGAATTAATTAGAAGTGTCATAGGAATTAGTTTTATTCTGTATAATGAAGATTGGTTTGGTCTAAATAGCTGGTTTCAATCAGGATCTAATTATGTTGCTTTTTATTTTTTAGTTACTATTATGGGAACTATATATTTCACTTACTTTCAACGGATACACAATCAATCCAACTTAATAGCTTAATAAATTATAATGATTAGACCCTATATTTTAGCAGAAACCAATTGGAAGCATTTAAAAGACGAGAATTTTGAGTTGGCAATTCTCCCCTGGGGTGCTACCGAAGCACATAATTACCACCTGCCCTATGCAACAGATAATTATCAAGCGGAAGCTATTGTAAACGAGTCTTCTAAATTGGCGTGGGAAAAGGGAGAAAAAGTAGTGGTATTGCCTACTATTCCTTTTGGTGTGAATACCGGTCAAAAAGATATCTATTTGGATATCAATCTTAATCCAAGTACCCAGTTGGCAATTTTAAAAGATATTATAACAGTATTAAATAATCAAGGTATTTATAAGTTATTGATATTTAACGGTCACGGTGGTAATAATTTTAAACCATTGGTTAGGGAACTTGGGTTGCTGTTTCCAAAAATGTTTATTAGTTTTTGTTTTTTTCCTCAAATGCTAAACAAATACGATTATTTTGAGGAAAAAGGTGATCATGCGGATGAAATGGAAACTAGTTTAATGTTGCATATAAAACCAGAATTGGTACTGCCAAAAAGTGATTGGGGTAATGGGGAGGCCAAGAAGTTTAAAATTAAGGCTTTTAATGAAGGTTGGGTTTGGGCAGAAAGAGAATGGTCTAAAATCACAGAAGATACCGGAACCGGTAACCCAAAGTTGTCCACTGTTGAAAAAGGAAGACGTTTTTTTAATGGTGTATGTTCAAAAATGACTCAACTTATTAGTGATATTTGTCATGCTGATTTGGATGATTTATATGAATAGATAACTTTATTAAAGTAAGTATTGATTGTTAAGCTTGGTACTTTTTTTAAAAGCCTTAATTTTTTTTCCTTACTTATTTTTGAACGTTGTTCCGCTTCCAACCTTAAAACGGTTAAACAACTTAGTATAATTATATTTTTAAAAATATATTGGCCTAAAAGTGAGAATGTAGGAGTATTAAAATCAAAAATATCTTCAGGAAAGAAGAATAAGGGGCTGAAAGTAAGTAGAATATGAATAATAGCTAAGTTGAGAATTATTTTTATTGATGAATTTAAAATCAGGAATATACCTATCATTGTTTCCCAAAAAGCCAATAATACTATAGAAATTTGATTAGGGATTAATTCAAACGTGAGCAAGCTGATCGTACTTTCTGCCAGTTCCTCTGCAGGGCTGACATTTGGGAAAAATTTAAGGACTCCAAAAACGATATAGGTTATACCAATGGAAATGCTCAATAGTTTGTTCTTTATTTTATCGGGGTTAGCCATTTCTTAAGTATTTTATTTAAAAGTGTCTATTAATTCTTTTGGTAGATTTGCCTTGTTATTTTTGATTCTGTAGGTAATCCCAAAATTAATTACATAGTCGGCAAAAGCGGCATCTCCATTTCTAGGATTTCCAGTCTGTAATTCTGTCTGTCTATCAGTAAAACTTTGAGGTCGTTCTCTTCGAACAGCAAATGGTACATTTAGATTAAATGAGAATTTATTCGTCATTATATTAATTCCTGGATCAATTGAAAGTACATTGCCGGGCCTTCTAAACCCTTCATTGCCCCCAATTAAATCTTTTACCGGAACGCAATCAAATCTAACTCCAAGCGAGGTAGCAAGTAAAGATGAGGCATTGTAGCTTAAACCTCCTCTTACGGAATACTGATCTGGAACGGCCATAATGCTCTCGTTTTCTAGAATAGGGCTCAAAGTCTCCCTAAACGTCCTTACGCCATTAGTCTCCCTGGGGTTTAATAGATAAAAACCACTTGTATATCCATAAAAACCATCAGCAATCTTTTGGTATAATTGGAAGTCTATTGTGAGTCCAAAACCACCATCACCTGGTTGTATGGATTGGTCAACTGGTCTGGTTTGAGGCTCACCGTTAGGCCCAACATTGTAAAAAATATCAGAAGCATTAAAATTTCCGGTTGGTAGTTTTATTCCAAGTCCAACTGCCAAATTTCCATTCGGGGATTTTTCCATATCAAATAACCAATATCCAAGTCCAACCCTAATATCTCCCAATCCTCTAGAAAAAGTCATATTTCGCTCATTTCTACCATGTTCATACAAAGATGACCTTGTATTTATTACCGTAGGAACAGTAATACTGGAATATAGTCTTTTGTTAATGCCGTAAGTAACAGAGAAGTCCCAAGCATGAGAATTATTTACAACTTCTGTATTATTTGAAAGTCTATCAGGTTCTTCTTCGGTTCCACGAAAATGCCTAAATGATTTAAAGTATCTGTAGTTTATTCCTATTTGTAAGTCGCCTTTGTCTAATAAATTGTTTTCCAGGTTATTGCCTACACATGATGAGAAATGGCGAATAGCTACACAGCCCTGAGCTTTGGTTTGTAGTATTGATAAAATCATAAACAGGAATACAATGAAAAGTAATTTTTGTTGCATGGTTATTTAGATTAAATTCATGAAAATTAAAACCAACTCTCCGCTACAAAGAGTTGGTTAAAAGACTATGTAATTAAAAATTAACTTAACTCAAGTTTTGAATCATTAACTGGCACCAAAGTAATGCTATTGTTAAATGGAAAAGTTTAACCCTAGGGTAAGAAAGATTAATGAAAAGTTAATGTGGTTAACGATAAATTAAAATTTATTAATAACAGCTGATTAATAGATTATTTAGTAAAGATTTTGAAGAAAAAATATATTTATATAAGCTTGTTTTTGATATCGATTATTGGTTTGGCAATTGTTCAATACCAATATTTGAGAATAGGTTTGAATTTGGCTAAGGTGCAGTTCAATGTAAAGATTGAAAAAACAAATGGTATTATTAAGGAAGGTTTAAAATCTGAAAATAAACTAACATATTTAATAGGAAAGTCCTTGGAGGAAGACACCTCTTTTTTTACTGTTAGTGTGGATAGCATACAAGGGGCATCCAGCCATTTTTTAAATGATTTTATTTCCAAAACCTTGGAGAACAACGGTATAGATTCTGAGTTTTCTTTCTATTTATTTTCTAAGGATAGCACCTATGTTTTGCATTCTCCTTTAGAGTTTGCTGGAGAAGATATAGTGGATTCTTACCCAATTGAACTCACCGGTTATTTACCTGACTTATTGGGTAAACCTATTTTTTTAGAATTACAATTTAAAAATTTACCCAATTATTTTTTAGGGAAACTTAATGGTCTTACGTTGCCCAGTATCCTGTTTCTTATAGGTATTTGTGCTACTATAATATGGGTTCTTAGAACCTATTATTGGCAAAGTAATATCATTACGAGCACCAATGAGTTTATTAATAACCTCACACATGAATTAAAAACACCTGTATTTTCAATTGGGCTGGCTACAAAAATTTTAGATAATACTGCCAATAATGAGCAGAAACCTGTTTTAAATATTATTAGACAACAAGTCAAAAGATTATCTACACATATAGATAAAGTATTGGAACTCGGAAGTTTAGAATCCGGTAAGAAGGTCATAAAGTTGGAGCTGGTTAATTTTAGACCTTACCTAGAAGAGTTATGTGAAGAATTTAAAACATTGGTAACCATTGAAAATGGTGAGTTTTCATTTACTATAGAACCAGATGATTATTGTATTAAAGCTGAGGTTTTTCATTTAGAAAATGCCATAAATAATATTTTGGACAATGCTAAAAAATATGCTGACGACCCTAAAATCAGCCTAAAAGCTTGTTTAGAAAATTCAAAATTAAGAATTGATATCAGTGATAATGGTAAAGGTGTTTCTCCAGAAGATAAACGTAAGATTTTTAAAAAGTATTATCGTGTAATGGACGGAGATTTACATACCGTAAAGGGATATGGATTAGGTTTAAGTTATGTAAAAAAAGTTATTGAAGCGCATAGGGGTAAAGTGTTGATAGATAGTAAGAAGAATATAGGTACGGTAATCACCATAGTTATACCAGTAAATAAATGATGAGCAAAAGTTATAAAATATTGTTGGTAGAGGATGATGAAACTCTGGGCTATCTATTGTCGGAATATTTAAAGATGAAAAACTTTAAATTAACTTGGGTCACAGATGGTTTAATGGCAATTAAAGAATTGAACAAAGCTAATTTTGACATAGCTATTTTAGATGTAATGATGCCAAAAATGGATGGTTTTTCTTTAGCAAGTAAAATAGGTGATGATTTTCCGGAACTACCGTTTATTTTCTTAACTGCCAAGTCTTTAAAAATTGATGTTTTAAAAGGTTTTCATTTAGGTGCCGTTGATTATTTAAAAAAACCAATTGATGAGGAAGAACTGGTGGTGAGGATAGAAAGGCTTCTGGATACCTTAAAAAGAAAGTCAAATCAAAACCTGGTAATTAGTAGTGTGTATAAAATTGGTATTTATAGCTTCAATTCTTTAAACCAAGAGCTTTTCTTTAATGAAGAAAAGATAAAACTAACAGTAAAAGAAAGTGAGATTCTTAAAATTTTAATTGAACAAAAAAATCAATTATGTCCACACAAGGATATTCTAATTAAATTATGGGGCAAGAATGATTATTTTAATAAAAAAAGTCTGAATGTATTTATTACACGACTTAGAAAGTATTTAGAACAAGATATCAACATAAAAATCGAAAATGTACACGGTAAAGGATATATTTTACGTATATCAAATTAAAGTACTATTGCTATCTATACTGCTGATTCTAATGTTTTTAGATGCTAATATTTTAGAATTAAGGAGTCTATTTTTTTAATTCCTTATTGACCAATTTCGTGTAAGATTTCATCGCTTGCTCTGTATTAAGGTTTTTGGCCTGTATCAATGCATTTGTTTTAAAAGCATTTATTAAAGGGGTTTTGCTACCAGGATTGTCAAAATTCTCATTTGCTATCCTATAATAAGCATATAGCTTTAGTAAAATATCTGCAGGAATTGGGGATTTATAAGAATTTACAAAATCTACCGCAGCTTCAAAATCAGTATGTAGTTTCTTCTTTTTCATTTGGGTCTACATAAGTGGCTATACAGGTTGTAGCACCTTTAACCTTCTGGTTTAGCTTTACGTTAATTTCACAATCCAATGGTAAAAAAACATCAACTCTAGATCCGAATTTAATGAACCCGGAATCATCACCTTGTTGTACACTTTCACCCACTTCTGCATAATTAACTATTCTCCTTGCCATAGCACCTGCTATTTGTCTAAAGAGAATGTCACCAAACTTTGGTGTTCTAACGACTACAGTTGTACGTTCATTTTCTTCACTAGATTTTGGGTGCCAAGCTACCAAATATTTTCCAGGATGATATTTAGAGTATTTTACGGTTCCACTTGCAGGATATCTGGTTACATGCACATTTATTGGTGACATGAAAATTGAAACTTGCTTTCGTTTGTCCTTGAAATATTCATTTTCTTCTACTTCCTCAATGACCACAACCTTACCATCCACCGGGGATAAAATTTCGTCAAAACTCTTATTGCTTACTCTTTTTGGGTTTCTGAAAAATTGGAGAATCAATATTAAAACAACCAAGAATAATCCATAGAGCATAAATTGTAGCCATGGGATGGTTATAAAAAAGTGAGTTAAAAGAACACTAACGCCTACAATGAAAAAAGTGGTTAAGATTATTTTTTGCCCTTCTCTATGAAACATAAGTAAAAATATTTAATGTTAAGTATGCAAACGGAGCGGCAAATACCAAACTATCTAAACGATCAAGCATTCCTCCATGTCCTGGTAAAATTGCTCCACTATCTTTTACGCCGGCCGATCTTTTTAATTTAGATTCTACTAAATCTCCAAGACTACCGGTGACTACAATCACTGCAGCTAATATCATCCATTGCCATGGACCAATAATTTGTTCTTGCGTACCCATAATATAGGCAGCAGCAAGGGCAAAGATAAAACCTCCAAGAGTACCTTCAATAGTTTTTTTTGGAGAAACTGCGGAATATAATTTTGTTCGCCCTATGGTTTTGCCAACTAAGTAAGCAAAGGAGTCATTAACCCAAATTAGTATAAAGATTCCCATAATCAAAAGTTTTGCGAAAGCATCGTTTTTATAAGGAATCATGGTGAGAAATATACATCCACCACCAATATAAAAAAGCCCAATCAGAAATTTTTGAAAGGTTGTAAATGATTTTTGTTTCTTACTAAAAAGATAAAACAAAAGATAAATGTCCATTGCCAAAGTAATGAACATTAGAATATTTATTAAGATTTGATCATGAACCAGATAGATAAAGGCCCACCACAGACCAAGATAAGCAGCAAAAATATAATAGCCTTTTAAATGAACTAATCGTTTATATTCATATAAACAAGCCAGCCCAAAGGTCATAAATAAAAAATCAAAAGCATCAGAGCTAAGAAACACAGCTGACAGTAATAATATAATATAGACAGCTCCAGTTAATGCTCTCCGTAAAACTTCTTTCATATTACAGGTCTTCCAGTAGTAAAAGATATAAATTTTTTGTACTGCTACCGTAAGTTAAGAAATCATCGGAGTTGTCTTTAGTTGCCTTAAAGTGTTTTAGCGTAGTGATGTTGGTGGGAATTTTAGGACCATATTTCTTTTTTATAGTCTTTAATCCTTCACCAATGGTCTCTACCAACTGGCTAGTAGTTGCGAAGACTACTACATTACTAGGAAGTTCATTTACTTTCTTTTCTAACAATTGATTGGAACAAACCAGAATACTACCATTTTGACCGATCAAGTGCTCACAAGTGGTGAAGAACACTTCACTATCCTTTAATTTTTCAGTGAAAGAAACGTTTTCTCTGCTAAATTTTTGGATTAAACGTTGGTCCATAGCAAAAAATGGTTGGTTTTGCCAAGCATTTTCATTTATGATTTCCTTTAATGCCATGGATATCTCTTCGGATGAAACACAGTAGATAAATTTACCTCCATTCTTTTTAAAATGAATCGTAAATTTTTCATCTACTGGAAGGTTTAAATCCGGCATATGTTGGCCACGGGTTTCCGCAGTTTCTTTAGAAACTTTCTTTTTACCTCCACCAAATAAAATATCCAAAAGCCCCATTCGCTACTGTGCTATGCTATACATGTTCTTCTTTAGTCCCAACTTAAAATCGGATTATATATTTTCAGTTACTTTTTCATCTTCCTCTGAATCTTTTGCTTTATTTTCCAATTCAGTCTTTTGCTTCTTTTCTTCTAAAATATCTTTTTCAAAGGCACGCTTTCCAAATATTTTTTCCAAATCCTCTTTAAAGATAACCTCTTTCTCCAATAAACGTTCTGCCAAGGTTGTAAGTTTATCCTTATTATCGGTTAAAACCTTTATAGCACGTTGATACTGCTTTTCTATTATTTTGGATATTTCTTCATCAATAGTCTTCGCAGTTTGTTCACTATAGGGTTTTGAAAAGCCATAAGAGTCATTCCCGGAGGAATCATAGTAGGTAAGATTACCTATTTTGTCATTTAATCCATAAATGGTAACCATGGCTCTAGCCTGTTTGGTAACCTTTTCAAGATCGCTTAAGGCTCCTGTGGATATCTTGTTGAAGATTACCTTTTCTGCGGCCCTACCACCCATAGTAGCACACATCTCATCTAGCATTTGCTCCGGTCTCACTATTAATCTTTCTTCTGGAAGGTACCATGCAGCCCCTAAAGATTGGCCTCTAGGCACTATAGTCACTTTTACCAATGGTGCAGCATGTTCCAACATCCAACTTGTGGTGGCATGACCAGCTTCATGATATGCAATGGTTTCTTTTTCTCCAGGAGTTATGATTTTATTTTTCTTTTCCAAACCACCTACTATTCTATCAACAGCATCCAAGAAATCTTGTTTGTTTACCGCTTTTTGCTCTTTCCTCGCTGCAATAAGTGCTGCTTCATTACAAACATTGGCAATATCAGCACCAGAGAAGCCAGGTGTTTGTCTAGCTAGGAAGTCTAGATCTAAAGTCTCGGCAGTTTTGATAGGTCTTAAGTGTACCTCAAATATTTCTTTTCTTTCTCTAATATCCGGTAAGTCAACATAAATTTGTCTATCAAACCTACCAGCTCGCATTAGAGCCTTGTCCAAAACATCTGCTCGGTTAGTAGCAGCCAATACAATAACGTTGGTGTTGGTTCCAAAACCATCCATTTCCGTTAATAATTGGTTTAGAGTGTTTTCACGTTCGTCGTTAGAACCTGTGAAATTATTTTTACCTCTAGCCCTACCTATAGCATCTATCTCATCTATAAATATAATTGCTGGACTTTTATCTTTTGCCTGTTTAAAAAGGTCACGTACCCTAGAGGCACCAACACCAACGAACATTTCTACAAAGTCTGAACCGGAAAGCGAGAAGAAAGGCACTTTTGCCTCTCCTGCGACCGCTTTGGCCAACAAAGTTTTACCTGTTCCAGGAGGTCCTACTAGTAGCGCTCCTTTTGGAATTTTACCGCCTAGTGAAGTATACTTATCAGGGTTTCTTAAAAATTCAACTATTTCTTCAACTTCTTCTTTGGCACCTTCTAGGCCTGCAACATCTTTAAAGGAAGTTCTGGTATCTGTTTTTTCGTCAAAAAGCTTTGCCTTTGATTTTCCGATATTGAAAATTTGGCCGCCGGCACCGCCGCCGCCGCCGCCGGACATTCTTCGCATTAAATAAATCCAAATACCAATAATTAAAACGAAAGGCAATAAGGAAAGCAAGAAATCCAAAATGGCGGTAGATTCTTTACCGAATTCAATAATGGTATCTAAGTTGTTCTCCTTCTTTATTTCAGTGATTTCATTTTGAAATATTTGAAGGTCACCGTAATCTAAGGTATACTGTGGAACATTTCCAGAAGTGGGAAGAAAAGGCTTTTCGGATACGCCTTTGTGCACTTCCTTTGCCATAGCCTCTTGATTTAAAAAGACTTTTGCCTGGTTTGTGTTGGTGATAATCAAGATTTTTTGAACGTCACCATTTCTTAGATATTCCTGTAACTCTGAAGTAGTGGTTTTTTCCGTACTAGCGAGATCATCGCTATTGAACAATTGGAAACCTATTAATAATACTGCTACTAGTCCATAAATCCACCAAGAGCTGAACTTAGGTTTTTTAGGGGTTGTATTGTTGTCTTTAGCCATTATATATTTTTAGTTATTAACACTGCTTTCTATAGTTGTGAATTTTGCATCTCCCCATAATCCTTCAATATCATAAAATTCACGAATTTGTTTTTGGAATACGTGTACTACGACATTAACGTAGTCCATTAGTACCCACTCGGCATTTTCTTCACCCTCTACGTGCCAGGGTTTATCTTTAATTGCTTTGCTTACTGTTTTTTGGATAGAGCCTACAATGGCATTTACATGCGTATTGGAGGTACCGTTGCAAATTATGAAGTAGTCACAAACGGTATTCTCAATATTCCTGAGGTCAAGTAAATTTATGTTTTGTCCTTTTACTTCTTCTATTCCCTGTAAAATTAATGCAATCAACTCATCTGCACTAGCTTTCCTTTTCTGCATTCAAAAGTTTTAGTTTTTACAAAGTTATTGTTTTTTTGTTCTTTTAGGCTTAGTTTTTAACAATAGATTAAAGTTTCCTAAAAGCAAACATAAATGCAAATAATCAAACTTAGTGCCACGGAGTCTACAAACTTGTATTTAAAAGGTATGATTGATGGTGATTTCCCACAGGACTTTACTGTTGTTGCTACCGATAAACAAACAAAGGGAAAAGGTCAAATGAATGCTGAGTGGGAGTCTGAGCCTTGTAAAAACTTGACTTTTAGTATTTTAAAAAGGCATTCTGGTTTTGGAATTCAACATCAATTCTTAATTACAATGTGTGTTTCTTTAGCGGTGTCATCTATATTGAAGGATTTGGGATTGCCTAAAATTCAAATTAAATGGCCAAACGACATTCTGTCAGGTACTTCCAAAATTTGCGGAATTTTAATAGAAAATAACATACAAGGTATGCTTATAAAAACTTCAGTCATTGGAATTGGATTAAATGTGAATCAGACCACATTTTCTAAAACTCAAAAAGCTACATCTATAAAAATACTCTTGCATAAAGAGATGGAACTTGAATTTGTATTGGATAAAATTTTAAATCAGCTTAAGAGCTATTTAGCAAATTTAAATTCTTTGCAGTATGCCGATATATTAAATGAATATCTAGGGCAACTTTTTAAAAAGGATGTTGCAGCAACGTTTCAAGAGCCTAACCATGAATTATTTACCGGTATAATAGAAGGGGTTTCTAACGATGGTAAATTACAAGTTAGGTTAAACGATAATCTGGTAAAGCACTATGGCCTAAAAGAGATAAAGTTACTGTATTAGATTTTACCCAAATTTTCGGATAAAGTATTGATAAAGTTGGTAATAGGATGCTTAATCATCATTGCCATCATCGCATTGAATTCACCTGAAAAACTTAGTTTAACTTCACTGGTAGTATCGCTTAATTCCGTAATATCAGCAGTTAAAGTAAAAGGTAATTTTTCACTTGCCGCACCCAATATTAATTGATTATTTGGTGTCTGTTCCTTTTTTTCGAGCACAATCTCTGGCATTCCTTTAAGGGCAAAAAGAAACCTGTTCTCATTTAAAACTTCAAATTTATCCGTATTTGAGGGCATCAACTGTTCAAAATTGCCAAGTTCATTTAAAAATTCGAAAGTGGCTTGTTGATTTTTATTTACAGTTGTTTTGGGTGTTTCTATAAACATAATATTATGGTAACCATTTGGAAGGCTCTTTACGCCATTCTTTTAAATTATTTAACTGTTGCTCATTTACATATCCAGTTTCTGAGGCTTGTTCTATTAAATAGTCGTAACTACTTAAGGTATGTAGTTCTATATTTTTTTCTTCAAAATTTGAGCCGGCTACATCAAAGCCGTAAGTGAAAATTGCTAACATACCTTTAATATTGGCATTTTGTGCTTTTAGAGCTTCTACAGCGTTTAGACTGCTTTTACCGGTACTAATTAAATCTTCAATTACAACAACGGTTTGGTTAGCTTCCAATTTCCCTTCTATTTGGTTTTGTCTGCCATGTGATTTTGGTTCTGGCCTAACATAAATAAAAGGAAGACCAAGAACATCTGCAACTAAGGCACCCATACCAATAGCTCCTGTAGCGACACCAGCTATTATATCTGGTTTGCCATAAAGAGACTCTACCTGCTTGGCCATTTCTTGTTTTATGTAGTTGCGAATTACTGGATATGACAATAAAATTCTATTATCACAATATATAGGGGATTTCCATCCAGATGCCCAGGTAAAAGGATTTTCTGGATTCAATTTTATTGCATTAATTTGCAATAGAAGCTCTGCTGTTTTTTTAGCCGTATTCTTGTCTAAAACCATAACGCAAATGTATAAAGTTTTTGTGAATGAACTACCCTTGATCTTAACAAATAAACTGTCGGAAACTGCCAGTGGACAGTATTTTTTGCTTAATCAAGAATCTATAATGGACGCCGTAAAGGCATTAAAAAAGAAAAAGCTTACGGAAGCCTATATATACCACCCTAACAGTGAGGAGATACTGAAAAAATTTACCAAGGAAATACCTATGATCGTTGCCGCCGGTGGCGTTGTAACCAATGAAAAAGGAAAGGTATTATTTATCTATAGAAATGATAAATGGGATTTACCAAAAGGTAAACTCGATAAGGGCGAATCTATTGAAGATTGTGCCATTAGGGAAGTAACTGAAGAAACAGGGGTTAAGGGACTTAGAATAGAGAATTTTCTAAGAACAACCTACCACATATTTAACAATAGTGGACAACCTACGCTTAAACAGGTACATTGGTATGCCATGAAAACTGAATATACGGGTAAGCTAAAACCTGAAAAGAAAGAAGGTATTGTAAAAGTCAAATGGAAGGGGCCAAAAAAAATTCAAAAAGCACTTCAAAATTCCTATGTGAACATTAAAATTTTATTTGAAGGAGATTAAACCAACATCCTTTAGTTGGGAAGAATCCTGTAAATAGGATATTGTCTATGCGCTTTTTCATAATGTTTGGATTTTTTAAATAACCAATCTAATTGAGTATACCAATTCTCCGCAAATTCTTTATTGGTGTTTTTTATAGAATCGAACTCTAATTTAAGTATGCTATCTTTTTCTAAGAGTTCTAAGGCTTCATCTTCAAAAACATAAGGAGAAAAACCTTCTTTTTGTTGAAGGATGGTGTCAAAAAAGTTCCAGTTAAAAAAAGAATCGGTGGCCGAAGGTTCCAAGGTTTCCATTATATATCTGAAACCTGGCTGTGCAGTCGGTATTAAAAAATCTCCTTCATTAAAAGTAATGTTATTATTCGTATTACCGGTTTTAGTACCAAAATGAAGGTAGTGCCCTTCATAAGGTTGTTTAACAGTACTAAATTCTTCTATTTTATATCCTAAAGCATTAATGACAGTATCTTTCTGTAAGGTTGTATACTCTATTTGGTTCAAATTTAGAAGAGTAATTATTTCTTGCCACTGCTTTTTAATTATATAATAATCTGGTACACGAACAGAATCACGCACCTGAAAATAATTATAGTAGTCTACATCAACCGTTATTGGACTTTTCCTATCATATTTTAATCTTGGTAATCCCGTTACGGAACTTATTAAA
>CBFIGW010000026.1:0-27824 GCA_965662155.1 Maribacter sp.
ATATGCACCGCATCTTGGTATGTTCAAAAATTTGGCCGGTGATGACCCTATTGACCAAATCAACTTTATGGCAGATCAAGGCTTTACCGCCTTTGAAGATAACGGTATGATGAAGCGTGATGTTGCTATGCAAGAAAAAATGGGTGATACCTTGGCCAAAAGAGGTATGCGTATGGGTGTTTTTGTAATTGATAAAGGTGGCAATATGGCCAATACATTGGCTGCTGGAAAAAAAGACTATATAGACATTTTCCTCAATGGTTGCAAAAAGTCTATTGAGGTGGCCAAACGCACAAACGCCAAATGGATGACTGTTGTCCCTGGAGGCTATGATAGAAGCCTACCTATTGGCATACAAGACGCAAATGTAATTGAAGCTTTAAAGAGAGGCGCTGAAATTTTAGAGCCTCATGGTTTGGTTATGGTTCTAGAACCACTTTCTGATTCTCCGGATCTATATCTTCAAAAATCTGATCAGACATATATGATTTGCAAGGCTGTAGATAGTCCATCATGTAAAATACTATACGATATATACCATTTACAAAAAAATGAGGGACACCTAATTCATAATATGGACCTTACTTGGGACGAAATCGCATATATCCAAATTGGTGATAACCCAGGCCGTAAAGAACCCACTACTGGTGAAATCAATTATAAAAATGTATTTAAATACATTCATGGAAAAGGGTATGAAGGTATTCTAGGAATGGAACATGGTAATTCACAAGAAGGTAAAAAAGGTGAGCAAGCCGTAATTAAGGCATACCAAGAAGTTGATAGTTTTTTATAATTGATAATATATTCTAATCGACCCTATTGTTACAATTAGATTCATGCAGGATTGGCTTTAGGGTAGTCTTCCAAAACTAATTCTTATCAAGTGGAATATAGTATAGCACTTTATTATCGATAATGCTTATATCTTATTTTTGGATTTGCATTTCATCGAAAAAAATCAACATTTCGATGAGTGACACATTGGTATAGTAAGAATTAAAATACTTATTCGTTAATTTGAATATGTTCCCATATATCTACCTACTTATCGTTTATGTAATGCTATTTTGTATATCCAAAATAGCCTACCATTTTTATCAAGTTAAAA
The DNA here is from genome assembly GCA_965662155.1 of Maribacter sp. Taxonomy (GTDB): domain Bacteria; phylum Bacteroidota; class Bacteroidia; order Flavobacteriales; family Flavobacteriaceae; genus Maribacter. The sequence continues at coordinate 1,112 of CBFIGW010000026.1, forward strand.
AGAATACAGCAAATACATCCTTTAAAAAGCGATTAGCAACTAATCCTGTTAAAAGAAAAAAGCTGTATTCTTTTAATTTTAACACTTTTTTAGATGATTTGATAAAGTTTACGTAGTCCAAACACCCTTATCTCTACGTATATAGTTTAAATATTGTATTTCTAAAAATGGATAATTACATTATATTCTTATTGATATACTCTTCAGCGTTATTTTTAGCAAAAGCTTTGAGGTCATATTCTAAAGACGAATAATATATTACCCTATTTTATAAGATAAAAAAAAGACTCCTATTTAAATAGGAGTCTTTTTTAGTTCAGTACGTTTAATCTCCTAGTTTAAGAGCCGCACATAAGACAATCGTCATCGCCTTGACCTTCTTTAGCCCTAGCTATCATTTCCTTCATCTCAGCCGCTGTCATAGGTTGTATATCCGTTTCTACTTGAGCATTTACTGGAGTAGCAGCTACACTGATATTCTTAGCAGCTTCTACTTTAGGCATAGTTGCCTCTGCTTCAGCGTCTGCAGCAACACTTACAGGTGCTGCTTTCTTCTTACTATTGTCCAAAGTAAACTTGATAGCATCTACGGCTGCTTTGGTACGTAAATAATACATTCCCGTTTTTAAGCCACTTTTCCAAGCATAGAAATGCATAGAAGTCAGTTTAGAATAATTGGCATTCTCCATGAAAAGGTTCAATGACTGACTTTGATCAATGAAATAACCTCTATGACGAGACATATCAATAATGTCTTTCATACTAAGTTCCCAAACCGTTTTATAAAGGTCTCTAATATCTTGTGGTATGGTCTCAATATGTTGAATAGAGCCGTTAGCCCTCATCAATTCCTGCTTCATATTTTCATTCCACATACCTAAATCAACCAAGTCTTCTAATAAGTGTTTATTAACTACAATAAACTCACCAGAAAGAACTCTTCTTGTATAAATATTGGATGTATAAGGCTCAAAACATTCATTATTACCTAAAATCTGAGATGTTGAAGCAGTAGGCATAGGCGCTACTAACAATGAGTTTCTAACGCCATTCTTCATTACGCTCTTTCTTAACTTGGCCCAATCCCAACGTCCAGAAAGTTCTTCATCCTTAATCCCCCAAAGATTATACTGAAAATCACCACTAGCTATTGGTGAACCTTCATATGAAGAATATGGACCCTCCTCTTTTGCCATTTCCATTGATGCGGTAACAGCTGCGAAGTATAAGGTTTCAAAAATCTCTTGATTTAATTTTTTCGCCTCATCACTTGTAAACGGCAAACGTAGCATAATAAATGCGTCTGCCAATCCTTGAACACCTAGTCCAATTGGTCTATGGCGCATATTGGAATTTTCCGCCTCCTTAACAGGATAATAGTTTCTGTCTATAACTTTATTTAAGTTTCTAGTAACCCTTTTGGTAACCTTAAACAATTCCTTATGATCAAAAGCGCCGTTCTTAACAAACATCGGCAAAGCAATGGATGCCAAGTTACAAACAGCAACTTCGTCAGGAGAAGTATATTCCAAAATTTCGGTACATAGGTTTGAGGAACGTATTGTGCCTAAATTCTTTTGGTTACTTTTTCTGTTCGCAGCATCTTTGTAAAGCATATATGGCGTACCAGTCTCAATCTGGGATTCCAATATTTTCTCCCAAAGCTCTCTAGCCCTTACCTTTTTACGACCCTTACCTTCAGACTCATATTTGGTATATAGCTTTTCAAATTCTTCACTATGGTTTGTAAAAAGACCTGGACATTCGTTAGGACACATTAATGTCCATTCTTCATTTGCCTCTACCCTTTTCATGAACAAATCTGAAATCCACATGGCATAAAACAAATCACGCGCACGCATTTCTTCCTTACCATGGTTCTTTTTCAAATCTAAAAACTCATAGATATCCGCATGCCAAGGTTCCATATAAATGGCAAAACTACCCTTACGCTTTCCACCACCTTGGTCAACATATCTTGCCGTATCATTAAATACTTGTAACATGGGTACAATACCATTTGAAGTACCGTTGGTTCCTGCAATATAAGAACCGGTAGCTCTCACGTTATGTATAGATAATCCTATTCCACCAGCAGACTGGGAAATTTTAGCGGTTTGTTTTAACGTATCATAAATACCGTCTATACTGTCATCTTTCATAGCTAATAAAAAGCACGACGACATTTGAGGTTTAGGAGTTCCAGAGTTAAACAAAGTAGGTGTAGCATGTGTAAAATACTTTTTAGACATTAACTCGTATGTCTCAATAGCAGCGTCCAAATCATTTAAATGTATACCTACAGAAACACGCATCAACATATGTTGTGGTCTTTCTGCAATCTTACCGTTCAACTTTAAAAGGTAAGAACGTTCCAAAGTTTTAAAACCGAAATAATCGTAGCCAAAATCACGGTTATAAATAATAGTAGAATCCAATCTATCCGCATTATCCATAATTACCTTATATACTTCATCAGATAATAATGGCGCTTTTTTACTAGTTCTAGGGTTTACATACTCGTACAAATCCTTCATGGTTTCTGAGAAGGACTTTTTGGTGTTTTTATGCAGGTTAGAAACAGAGATTCGTGCAGCAAGTTTTGCGTAATCAGGATGTGTTGTTGTCATTGTGGCAGCTATCTCTGCAGCCAAATTATCCAACTCTGATGTGGTAACACCATCATACAGTCCTTCAATAACTCGCATTGCTACTTTTAATGGATCCACCAGACCATTAAGACCATAACATAATTTTCTTACCCTGGCCGTAATTTTATCGAACATGACCAGTTCTTTTCTTCCGTCTCTTTTTACTACATACATTTGGCTACACTTGTTTTTAGATTGTTACTACTTTAATATTATGTCAAAATATTCAACGTAATTATATGTGGGTTAAAAACCATATTTCTAATATGGGCTTACTATTAATTAGATTTTTTAGAAATCGGCATCAAAGCTTATTTTCTGGGAATCTTCGTCTTTATCTTTGTTTAATACACCTGCTTTTTGATATTCCGATACTCTTTTTTCAAAGAAGTTAGTTTTACCCTGTAGGGAAATCATATCCATAAAATCGAAAGGATTTGTGGCATTATAGACCTTATCACATTCCAATTCAACTAACAATCGATCTGTTACAAATTCAAGATACTGAGTCATTAATTTTGAGTTCATCCCAATTAAACTAACCGGAAGTGATTCTGTAATAAATTCACGCTCTATATTTAGTGCATCCGTTAAAATTGCAGTAATTCTTTCTTTAGGAACTTTATTAATAAGATGTTTGTTATGTAAATGAACAGCGTAATCACAGTGCATACCTTCATCCCTTGAAATCAATTCATTGGAGAAAGTAAGTCCAGGCATTAAACCTCTTTTCTTTAGCCAGAAAATTGAGCAGAAAGCACCTGAAAAGAATATACCCTCTACTGCTGCAAATGCAATTAACCGTTCCGCGAAACTTGGAGACTCAATCCAGTTTAAGGCCCAGTCTGCTTTTTTCTTTATTGCAGGAAAGTTTTCTATAGCCTTAAACAATATGTTTTTCTCCTTTTCATCCTTTACATAAGTATCAATTAAAAGGGAGTATGTTTCAGAGTGAATATTCTCCATCATGATTTGAAAACCATAAAAGAATTTCGCTTCGGCATACTGTACTTCACTTACGAAATTTTCCGCTAAGTTTTCATTTACGATGCCATCGCTAGCGGCGAAAAATGCCAAAATATGTTTTATGAAATACTTTTCATCATCATTCAACTTATTGTTCCAATCCGTTAAATCTTCATGAAGGTCAATTTCCTCAGCTGTCCAAAAACATGCTTCACATTTTTTATACCACTCCCATAAATCGTCATGTTTAATAGGGAAAATTACAAAGCGGTCATCGTTTGCTTCCAAAATAGGCTCAAGGGCTGCGGACATAATAGTGTGTTTTTAAAAAATTAGTGTAAAGAGGGGGAATATACCCTCTAAATAGGAATAACAAAGATTCAAAATTGTGAACGATTTCTAAAGGTCGTTTATCTAATTCAATCACAAAGTTTTTAACACAAGTTGTTGAAATCTAGGTTCACTGGTGATGTTTATTACCCTTAAGCGCTTTGGCTATTTATGATAAAAAATAACTGTGATTCAACATAAAAAAATAAACCAAAAAGTATAAAGCAAATACCTTTTGGTTTATTAAACTCGTTTTTATAATACCTGTAATTTAATAATACGGCTCACCAACGTTTCTTATGACGAAAATGCCCACCAAGACTAATTAAGGTAGTTCCCCCGAAACCTTTGTATTAGACTTGTGACCCAATAGAATATATCTATAAAAGTCACTTTTTTGGCGCTCAAAACATTGGCTAGTAATTTGCATTCACAAATTGCTTGAGCCGTAAATTATAATTTTTAGAAACCAGCTTTAAATTTGCCGGCTACATTAACTACTATTCCTTCTGTACTTACCATCGCCACATCAAGTGTGCCTTTTAGTATATCACTGCTAATCGCTTCCACATGAATACTACCTTTTTTAGCAAAAAAAGGAGCCTCTCCATATTTATGAATGGTTGCAACACCAAAAACACCATTAAATTCCTTTAGTAACCCATTAATATTATTTACCTCATATACGCCAGGTAACCACTTATTTATAGTATCTCCCTTAGAAATTACAAACTGCATAGAATAATCATTTTCGTTACAAGCTTTGTCCAGTTGAATTTCTATGGTGTTAAAGGATACGCCATAATTGTTTTTGGTATGAGTTATGTGAAAAGTAGTATTCAAATCACTTTCTAAATCAAAATCCTCAATATCCAAAGAAAAATATTCTGTAATTGGCATTTTATCGTAACCTAAGTCTAAACCAGAACTGGAAACAAGAAGAAAAGGCATTAAGCCTAAGGTTATAAATTTAGAGAGTTTTATAAATATTCTGGGCATACGAATACTTTTGGTCAGTTATTATTAGCGTTAGACAATAAATTAGATTTGCTTATACTGTCCATTACTATTTCATTTTCAGTAGTGTTGGTTTTTGTTCTTTCAAAAATAGACGCTACTATCAAGGCTATTAAAAAGATACTGAATAATAAAACACACTTTCTCATGATAAAATAATTTTAGGTATTATTTAAACACGCCACTAAATTACATGAAGAACAGACCTTTTAGGCTTATTATGTATAATCTGTCAATTTTACTGTATAAACGGAATATGGCACCTTAAGACAATAAAACAAGTCATTTTAATTGTAGTCTTTTTCCTAATTTTTAAATGTTTTGACCCCATTTTTTTGCAATAATTCTATTTTAATACCAACCATACTTAAAAAAGTTCCATTGATACAAAACTTTTAATTTCATATAAACCAATATCTATAATTTGTTTAACTTTCATTCTTAATACAGTTATTTCAAATATGTTAGAGGCTATAATAGTTGATGATGAAATAAAGGCACTTCAAAGCCTTACCTGGGAGCTCACAAACTTTAGTGAAGAAATTAAGGTTTCCGCTTCTTTTACCAATCCATTTGAAGCTTTAGAATATTTGGACAAAAACACGCCGGACTGCTTATTTTTAGATATAGAAATGCCTACGATGGATGGTTTTCAATTTATTCAAAAACTAACCAACAAAAATTTTCCGGTAATTATTACCACCGCATACAACCAATATGCTATTAAAGCACTAAAAAATGAGGCTATAGACTATCTTTTAAAACCTATTGACACAGATGATCTTAAGGAGACTATCGTGAAAATAAAAAAATTCAATTCCAAAAATTTTTCGATTGAAAAACTAGAGCAAATCTTATTGAATTTCAATGCTTCTTTAATTAATAAAAAAATCACATTGAACACAGACGGCAAACTGCTTTTTCTGGAAAGTGATGAAATATTATATGCGGAGTCCGATGGTAATTACAGCACTATATTTTTAACTGACGGTCAAAAGATTGTATTAACAAAAAAGCTTAAAGAAGTAAACACTTTACTGCCGTCCGATTCTTTTTTTAGAATTCACAACTCTTATATAATCAATCTAAACAAAATAAAGGAATTTTTAAAGACCGATGGCTATGTTATATTAAAGTCCAATCATAAAATTCCTGTCTCAAGACAGAAAAAATCCGATTTCTTGGACCTTCTATAATGGCTTTAATTGAATTACACAATACAAAAAAGGGTGCCGTCCGTGTCCTATTATTTTTCTCAAGATTTTTAATACTGTTATATATATCCCTTTATTTTAGAAGTGGCACCTTATATTCCCAAGATATACCTGTTGAATTTAAAAAAAGTGTTGACAGTTTAATTGAAGAAGCTCCAACCACTTATGCGGAAATAGATCATGTTCTAAGACCTATTCGAAAGGATACTGCTATAATGCGAACTTTTTACACTAAATCTCAGATAAATGGATATTTAAGTGGTCAAGCCTATGCTTTAAACCAAATTGGAAGGGTTTACAGAGATATTTCAGAATTTTCAATAGCACTCAACCTTTTCCAAGATGCGCTTCAAGCCGCTGAAGAATCGAACAATATTGAGTTTAGAATATACAGTCTAAACATGATCAGTGTTGTGTTCAGAAGAACGAATGCTGTAAAATCGGCCTTGGATTATGGTCAGAAAGCCTTAGAGTTAGCTGAAAGTGTTAATAATCCGTCCCAAGGAATTAAAAGAAGTATTAATGTTACTCTAAATGGTATAGGTAATATATATCAAAAGCTGGAACAATATGATCTTGCCATCGCCAAATTTGAAGAATCCTTAAAATTGGAACAAGAGCTAAACAATAAATTAGGGCTTGCCATAAATCATCAAAATATTGGTGAGTGTTATGAGTCACAAGGTAAACTGGAAGAAGCTTTGGCAAACTTTGAAAAGTCACTGGCCTATAATAAAGAAATAGATTCAGAAAAAGGCAAAATAATTTGCAGCTCCAGTATTGCCCATGTTTATGTGCATTTAAAAAAAACTGATGAAGCCTTGGAAATCCTGAATTCAATTTTAAAAAGAGCTAAACAATTAGGAGATCGAGAAATTATCGCTGGTATTTATGTGAACCTCGGATGGGCATATTTAGATTTAAAACAATTCAAGAATGCTGAAATTAATTTGACCGAAGGATTAAATATAGCCAAAGAATATAATTTCAAAGAGGTATTGACCGAAGCGAATAAATTTTTGTCAGAGCTTTGGATGAAAAAGGATGATTTTAAAAAAGCCTTGGCATTTTACAAAGAAGCCAAAAAATATAATGAGGAAACTACCAACAACCTAAACCTTAGATATGTAAATGATATAATTGTTAGGTATGAATCCGAAAAACGCAGTAATCAGCTAGAGTCCCTTGCTAAAGAGAATGAGGATGTACGGTTAAAATTGCAGAAAAACCGTACTATGCTATTGATTATAGCAATATCCTTAGTCTTATTGGCCGGGATACTTTACATACTATATCGCCAATACCAGCTAAATAGTGAGAAAAAATTATTGACTTTAGAACAAACCATGTTGCGTAGTCAAATGAACCCACATTTCTTGTTCAATTCACTTAATTCCATAAAGCTATATATTATTAATAATGAGAAAAAAAATGCGGTTCATTATTTAAATAAATTCTCAAAACTAGTACGTAAAATTTTAGAAGCTTCTTCCCAGAGGGAAATTCCATTAGCCGAAGAATTGGAAACTGTGGAACTTTATATGAATATTGAAAACATCAGGTTTTCCAATGAAATCAATTTTAAGATCAATGTAGAGGAAGGCCTTGACATTCATACCATTAAAATACCTTCTTTAATTTTGCAACCTTTTCTTGAAAATGCCCTTTGGCATGGTTTATCTTCTAAAGAAGGAGTGAAAAATATTGTCCTAGACGTAAAAAAGGGGCTAGAAGGGTTTATTAATATAGCCATAACGGACAATGGTGTAGGTAGGGATGCTGCAGAAAAAATAAAGAAAAGTAAAGTGTTAAAACGGAAATCGGTAGGTATTGATATTACTAAAGAACGTTTGGCCAATTTTTCAAAAGATTTTATAAATTCCTTTCAAGTGGAAATCATTGATATTTATAATGAGAACAACCTAGCATCTGGAACCACCATAATGCTGCATATCCCGACTATTTAAGGTGTTCATTGGCTACGGTTTCCAATTCCGCGTACCAGTTTTCCCCAAATTTCCGAATAAGCGCTTCCTTTACAAACTTGTATATAGGCACTTGCAACTCTTCCCCTAAGGCACATGCTGGATCACAAATTTGCCATTTATGATAGTTAACCGCTGTCAGCTCTGTATATTCCCTTATTCTAACGGGATATAAGTGACAAGAAACTGGTTTTTTCCAATCCACCTTACCTTCATTATAAGCCTCTTCTATACCACATTTGGCCACCTTTTTGTCATCAAAAAAAACATAGGCACACTCACTACCATTAACCAAAGGGGTTTCCCATTCACCATCATCCCCTTTTACAAAAGCTCCCACGTCCTCAATTACGGCTATACCCTCAGGACGCAAAAAAGGTTTGACATCAGCATAAATATCAACTAAAATCTCTGTTTCCTTATCTTCAAGTGGTGCGCCAGCATCACCATCTACGCAACATGCGCCTTTACATGCGCTAAGATTACACACAAAATCATTCTCAATGATTTCCTCCGAGACGATAGTTTTACCTAATTGAAACATGGCCTTAAATTTTGCCGAAAGATACATTAATTATCAAGTCGTACTTTGGATAATATTTATAGAAATTGAATGTAATTGCATATTTATAAACGTAAATTTGCAAAAATAATTAAGGTAATGTCATTTCATTTTAATTTTAGGGAAATAGCAACTGCAAGCATGGTACTTTTTGCAGTCATAGATATTCTGGGGAGTATCCCCATTATCATTGGCTTACGTAAAAAAGTAGGACATATACAATCTGAAAAAGCTTCCATAGTAGCAGCATGTATTATGGTAGCTTTTCTATTTTTAGGTGAGGAAATACTAAATCTTATAGGAATAGACGTTAACTCCTTTGCGGTTGCCGGTGCCTTCATTATATTCTTTCTTGCTATAGAAATGATTCTAGGCATAACCCTGTATAAGGATGACGAACCTGAAAGTGCCTCTATTGTCCCCATTGCATTTCCTTTGATTGCAGGCGCGGGAACATTGACCTCAATACTCTCTCTTAGGGCAGAATATTATGTGGAAAACATCATTGTGGCTATAATTGTCAATGTTGTTTTTGTGTATTTGGTTTTAAAATCTTCCGTGAAATTAGAAAAAGTTTTAGGGAAAAACGGGGTTAACGTTATTAGAAAAGTATTTGGCGTAATATTAATGGCTATTGCGGTAAAACTGTTCGCTACCAATATCAATGAACTTTTAAGCCACTAAAAACTATCATTTTTATAGTTTTGTATTAAATTTAGTATTATGAGTAAACCACTATACATAATTTTAATTATCGCGGCATTGGCCCTAATTGCCTATAATGTTACTTTGGTTGATTTTTCCAATCCTTTTGAAGGAAATAGTATTATAGCAATTATTGGAATAATGGCTTCTCTTTGCGCGGTAGTCCTAATCTTAATTTTCATTACAAGTAAAAAAATACAGAAAAAGATAGATGATAATTAGTTAACCGATTCTATTTCATCAGCAACACTCTGTTTTATAATAGGATTATCTAATTCAAGGACTTTGTTTATCATCGGGTCTTCTATACTCTTTATTTTAGCATGCACATTGGCATTAAATAATTGTTCTGCCAATGCAGCCTTCAAATAAAGTTTTATACTGTCTTCATAATCATAAAAGCTCATTCTTAAATTTCGATTTACGGAATAATCCACAAATTTTTCAAAAAGAATATCATCCACCCTGAATCCATTTACAAATTCCTCTTCGGAATAGTGACTATATCGTTGTCTATCCTCGTCTAAATGTTCAAAGACAAAGAATGACAAGAACCCTAAGCTATCCATACTTTCCACCGCTTCTTCTTCATTTGTTCCGATAGGAACAAAAACATCAGGAATGATGCCACCACCTCCATACACTATTTTGCCATTGGGAGTAGTGTACTTTAAAGAATCGGCAACCTTTATACTGTCCACAGAAATCATCTCACCGCTATGATATCTCTCTGTAAATCGCTGATAATAGTCCTTGTTGCCCTTATCATAATTTTTTTGAATACTTCTACCTGTTGGGGTATAATACCTAGAAACCGTTAAACGTACCGCAGAACCATCTCCTAAGGCCATTTCTCTTTGTACCAAACCTTTTCCAAAAGAACGCCTGCCCACAATGGTTCCTATATCGTTATCCTGTAATGCCCCAGCAATAATCTCACTAGCAGAAGCAGATCGCTCGTTGATTAAAACATATACCGGTTTATCCTCAAACACACCTTTACTGGTTGCATAAGTCTTGTCTATTTTTCCTTTTTTGTTTTTGGTGAAAAGAATTAGTTTCCCATCAATAAGAAATTCATCCGCCATTTTTTCGGCAATTCCTAAATATCCTCCTGGATTATCCCTTAAATCCAATATCAACTTTTCTGCTCCTTTTTTTTGTAACTGCCTTAGTGCATCTTTAAACTCCCTAAACGTAGATTCCGCAAACCTATTTACTTTTATATACCCAATATCGCTAGCTAGCATATAATGCGCTTCAACACTTTTAATAGGTACCACTCCACGATTTACCGTTATAGTAAGAATCCTATCTTCTTGCTTTCTATAAATCGTTAGATTTACTGGAGTTCCTTCTTTCCCCTTTAATTTATCTACAATTACAGAACTTGGCATATTCTTGCCATAAAGTGTGTCATTATCGGCCATTAAAATACGGTCACCAGGCAATATGCCTTTTGCATCGCTAGGACCTCCTTTTATAGTTTTAATTACCGATATGGTATCTTTATATGGGTAAAAGTTGATGCCTATGCCCACAAAATCACCTTTCATATTTTCCGATACCCTAGTCATTTCTTCTTCCGGAATATATACAGAGTGTGGGTCTAATTTTTCAAGGATACTGTTTACCGTAACATCTACAATACTGTCCGTATCTACGTCGTCTACATATTCATAATCAATGTAGTCTATTAACCTGTTTAGCTTGTCTTTTTTGGAATTGGTCGTAAAAAGACGTTCCGGGGTATCGTTAAAGTTAAGTTTACCACCAACAAAAATTCCTATGGCAAGAGCAAGGGCAATTATTGTAGGTATTAAATAACTATACTTTTTCATTGAAATGTTTTAATTGATGTATTAATCATCTATATCCGGCATATGCTTTAATTCCACCCCTGCTTTTTCCAAGAATTTTAATCCGGAATCATCTTTATATCCTATTTGATATACCACACGTTTTATGCCAGCTTGATGAATTAACTTACTACATTCCCTACAAGGAGATAGAGTAATGTACAAAGTAGCTCCTTGACATGACTGTGTTGAAGCTGCTACCTTCAATATAGCATTGGCCTCAGCATGTAAAACATACCACTTGGTATAACCTTCGTCGTCCTCACAATAATTTTCAAAACCAGTGGGTGTACCATTGTAACCATCTGAAATTATCATACGATCCTTCACAATTATGGCACCTACCTGTTTCCTTTTGCAGTAAGAAAGTTTGCCCCATTCCTTGGCCATTCTCAAATAGGCCTTATCATATTTCTTCTGCTTGGATTTTTTCATTCAAAAATTACATTATTCCTCTATACACCTAAGATACCTGCTTTAATATCCGCCTACAACCCTAAAAGGTTAATTTTAACAAAAGTGGTTACCATGGGAACGTTTGGTACAATAAAGGTATTGTGATCAATAGCACCAAAATACTGGCAACCCAAATATAATGGGACTGTTTTACTTTTATAAAATGTTGCACAACATAAGCTACTATTAAAACCAATAAAACTATTGTTATTTGTGATAGCTCAATACCTCCTGCAAAACCAACAAGGGGCATTACTTTCTCTTCCTCCCCCGACACCAACATTTTAAAGTAATTGGAAAACCCGAATCCGTGTACCAAACCAAAAAAAGCTGTTGCAAGAATGTGAAGCACAATGGTCTTATGTGCTTGTAACATACTGTGATATAAAATATTAAATATCGCTGTCAAAAAAATGGATACAGGAATTAAAAACTCTATCAATGAAACATCAACTACCACAATTTCATAAACAGATAGCGTTAAAGACAAACAGTGGGTTATGGTAAAAACTGTAGCAAGCAACACCACCTTTTTCCAACTCTTAAAAGTAAATGGTATGGCAAGAGCAGATAAAAACAAAATATGGTCATAGGCCCCAAAATCCAATACATGATTTAAACCTAGCTTTATATAAAATAAAAAATCTTCCATGGTATTTGCTTTTGGTATTCAGTTGTTAGCCAATTCCGCGCTCTTTCTGAATGGTCTCATAGGCCAATTGAACCTGTTTGAACTTTTCCTCTGCACCTTTTTTTATTGCCTCATCTTGTGTGTTTACCCTGTCTGGATGGTACTTTTTCGCCATGGTCCTATAGGCTTTTTTGACTTCGTCATTAGTTGCAGTTTTATCTATTTCTAATATTTTATAAGAATTGTCGGCAGATTTTACGAACATGGCCATGATGCTTTCAAAATCTACCAAAGACACTCTTAAATAACCTGCAATTTCCTTTATTTTATTTACTTCTGGGGAACTAACACTACCATCTGCCTGAGCTATCCCAAACAAAAAATGGAGTAATTGAAGCCTCACCTCATATCTGGTTCGTTGGGTTAAAAAAGCACAGATACGCTGGGCAGATATCTCTCTTTTTTTATTGATATCATTAAAAGTCCTAAAAATGGCATTAGCTTTCTCCTTACCGTAGGTGCCCACAAAATACTGGCGAACATAATCCATTTCCCTTTTACTTATCTGTCCATCGGCCTTGATGACTATCGAACAAAGTGATAATAGATTAAGCTCAAAATCTGCAGGAGATACATTTGGTCTAGTGAAATCTGAAAAAACCGTCCTGGTATTATTCGTTTTAGTTCCAAATAAACCATCCAAAAGGCTTCCTGCAAAAAAGCCCAATATCGCACCTGACAAACCCCTAATGAAAAAGCCTATAAAGGCACCTACCCATTTAATCATAATTTTATCTTGACAATTGCCAAAGATAAAATATAAACCATAAATAGAATGGTCAATGAAACGTTAAGGTATCCTAAGAAATACGACTATTTAATTATCTTTGTCTATAGATTTAATTAAAAAGAAAAAATATGTATCCTGCAGAATTAGTAAAACCTATGAGAGACGACTTGGCATCTGCCGGGTTTGAAGAGTTATATACAGCCGATGCGGTTGAACAAGCAATAAAAAAAGAAGGTACTACGTTAGTTGTGGTTAATTCCGTTTGTGGTTGTGCCGCTGCAAATGCAAGACCTGCTGCTAAAATGAGTTTGCAAAACACAAAAACACCTGACCATGCAGTTACTGTTTTTGCCGGTGTAGATACAGAAGCAGTAAACGCAGCACGCGATTTAATGATTCCTTTTCCTCCTTCCTCCCCATCCATGGCATTGTTCAAAGATGGTGAATTGGTACACATGATAGAACGTCATCACATAGAAGGAAGACCTGCAGAAATGATTGCAGAAAATTTAGTGCAAGCCTATAACGAGTTTTGTTAATTGGCCTATTGTAGATAAAATTTTTTGGTATAGACCGCTCCTAATGGGGCGGTTTTTTATTTTTGTGCCATGCAGAAAGTCATTTCTTATTTCTTAACACCTTTTTTTTTCATAGCCTTCGGTGCCACATTGGTATTCTTCCATCCCATTCAATGGTTAGGCTATAAAATTATTGGCTACAGTTCCCTTAAGAAAACCGTTAGTATTCTTAATTGGACCTTAATGAGGTGTACAAATATTCTGGGAACCACCTATAAGTTCACCAATCCACATAAAATTCCAACCGATAGGCCTTTGATAATTGTAACCAATCATCAAAGTATGTACGATATACCGCCAATTATTTGGTATATGAGAAAACATCATCCAAAATTTGTTAGTAAGAAAGAGCTTGGAAAAGGTATCCCCAGCGTCTCACATAATTTACGATATGGTGGTTCTGTTTTAATCGATAGAAAAGATGGTAAGAGCGCCTTAATAGAAATTGCAAAACTTGGCACTTATATTGAAAAACATACCCGGAGTGCCGTGATATTTCCTGAAGGAACCAGAAGTAGGGACGGACATCCAAAACCCTTCAAACCGATGGGCTTAAAAATGTTACTTAAAAAAGCGCCCTCCGCACTCTTAGTTCCCATTAGTATCAACAATTCGTGGAAATTAGTAAGATATGGTAAATTCCCTATGGGTATTGGAGCAAAGGTTACATTTCAGGTTCATAAGCCTTTAGAGAATACGGGTAATATAGACGCATTAATTGAACAAACTGAAGCTGCTATTGTTTCTGGTATAAATTCTTTTAAATGAACGATGCCGACCTAGTTGAGGAAACCATAGCTTTTGTAAAAGAAACATTAAATGGCGCTGAAGGCGGACATGATTGGTTTCATATTCAACGTGTTTTCAAGAATTCATTGCTTATTGCAAAAGAAGAAAAAGTAGACATCCTTGTCGTAAGTCTGGGTGCATTATTGCATGATATTGCAGATGCTAAATTTTATGATGGTGATGAAACTATTGGTCCAAAAATGGCAGCTAAATTTTTAGAGTCCATTGACGTGCCCAACAAGGTCATTAAACATGTAGTCAAAATAATTGAAAATATATCTTTTAAATCTGGATTAAAAGATAATTTCAAGAAGACAAAAAAGAAATTTACATCCCCCGAATTACAAGTAGTACAAGATGCCGACCGGTTAGATGCCTTGGGAGCTATTGGCATAGCCAGGGCATTTAACTATGGTGGTTACAAGAACAGAACACTATATAACCCTGATATACCACCAAACCTAAATATGAACAAGGAAGCATATAAAAAATCTACGGCTCCAACTATAAATCACTTTTACGAAAAACTATTGCTTTTAAAAGACAAAATGAATACAGACACTGGCAAAAAAATGGCAGCAGAACGTCATCAGTTTATGGTTGATTATTTAGAGCAGTTTTATAAGGAATGGAATCCCTTGGCATTAAACGCAAATTCAAAATAAAAAAGGTCGCCCAAAAAGCTTTACTTATATCAATCAGATTGAGAGAACTTTCAAACGCTGAACAAATGAACGGGGTCGAGATTCATTCGTTCTCAAATGAATCTCGATCCCGACCTAATAGAATTTAATGGCAACTTTTTAAGCAGCCTTTTTGTTTGCCTAATCCGAAAATTTATTTCGTTTCCGTCAACTCCCTTGTTAACCAACCTCTTTTATTTGCCGTGGCAATGGCATAAGGAGTAATCCAAAATAAACCAAAAGTATAAAGGATACTATAGGAATACGCCCAAAAAGATTCTTGAAAATTGTATCTGTTCGCATAGAAAATCACGGGAAAAGTAGATAAAATCAAAATACTAAGAAGTGTAGAGCTTAGAAACAACAAAGGGTGGGTTAGTACAAAAAACAACATGAATATCACAAAAGGGTAACTCATTACAATTTTGGTTGCTTGACTAAAGAATAATAACCTAGCACCGGCCTTGGAATCTTCTCTAAAGTTCTTAAAAACATATTTTGACATTTCAATATTCTCACGAACATTACTTCTACCCCATCTGATAAACATCTTGTACAGACCTTTATACTGCTCCGGAACGTTGGTATAAGCATAGGCATTTCTTTGAAAAAGCACATGGTACCCTTGTTTTAAAATCATATTGGTCATTGCTCGATCTTCACCTATATCGGAGGGCTGCCCCATAAAGGTTTGGTTGATCCATTCCGGTAAACAGGCAAAAACTGCGGTTGCCCTATAAGCAGCCAAAGCACCAGGAGTGCACAATACAGAATTTAAAGTGCTTTCTGCGGAACGAACAAACTCAAAGCTCAATACAAAACTAACATCAAGCATTTTGGGCAAGATGGCTTTCTTGTTGTTCAACACGCGAATATTACCAGCAACTGCTCCACATTTTTCATTAGTAATGAACGGACTAACTAAATTTCTTAATGTATCCTTTTTAACAATGGAGTCACTGTCAACGGTCACAAAAACGTCACCAGTACCCTCATTAAAACCTCTGTACAAGGCATGTCTTTTTCCTTTATTTTCTGGTTGCTGATATATTACTAAGCGATCACCTAATACATTTTTGGCTTCTTGCATCCAATACCAAGTATCATCTTTACTACCGTCATCTATGGACAATAATTGCAATTTCTCCTTAGGATAATCACTTTCGGCAAGACTCATTAACGTTGCCCAAACTTGTTTTCCCTCATTGTAGGCAGGAACAATAACAGTACATGTTGGTAATTCATCATCTTTTACAGATGGTATGGCCTTGTAAACAAAATATCTATAAAGCGTAAATAAAAAGAAACCGGCTTTAAATAAAAACAAACCTCCAGCAACAATCATAAAAATAAGACCAAAAGTAGAATTTCTTCCATCTAGGTTAAACTGTTCAAAATCTGTCTGAAGTACATAAACAACATATATTGAAGCAATCATCAACACAAAAGTGCTCCCCATTACAAAAACACCCCAAGCGTTTGCCGTTTCTAAAAAAGTGTTGATTTTATTGTTTCTAAAAAAGTTTTTGAAACTATTTTTTGTGTTTGATGTCCTAGCTAAAGATTGGTCAGAATTATCGTTTACTTCTTTTATTTTCATAGTAGTGTTTCAGCAATGTTATGTTCTGATGGATATACGAGGCCCGATATCATTTGGATTAAACATTATGACCTTTTTAAGTTTAATCCTGTTCTTTAACACTTCTTCAACAGTATTGTCATTTTTCTTTTCGCCCAATGCTAATAATTTAACAGAAATCAAACAACTATAAAACTTTCGTTCAAGTATCAACCTAATTTTTGTATCTTCAAACATCAACCAATTTAATTCCAAAATGCAAAGAAGAAAGTTTATCAAAGAGGCTGCAGCAACTACTGCAGCGTTTTCAATTGTACCTAGTTTTGTGCTGGGAAAATCGCATGTTCCACCGAGTGATACTCTATATATGGGAGCATTTGGTGTAGGTGGCAGAGGAGCTGGAGTAATAGGCGGTTTAAACGAGACCCAAAAAGTAAAATTCGTAGCCCTGTGCGACGTTGATGACAGACGTGCTGCGGAGACATATGCCAATTTTCCAGATGTTAAAAGATATAAGGATTTTAGAAAAGTCTATGACAATCATTTAAAGGATATAGATGCCATTATGGTGGCCACACCAGATCATATGCACGCCACTATTGCACTACCGTTTATGAGGGCAAAAAAGCATGCGTATGTAGAAAAACCACTTACCCACAATATTAACGAAGCTAGATTGATGACCAATGTAGCTAAAGAAAATGGGATAGTCTCACAAATGGGAAATCAAGGCGCTTCCAGTGATGGTAGTCGTGAAGCCAGAGAGTGGATAGATTCTGGCGTTATAGGAAAAGTTTATAAAGTAGATTGTTGGACGAATAGACCCGTTTGGCCACAAGGCGTACCTGTACCTGAAGGTAAAGACCGTATTCCTAAAGGTTTGGATTGGGATTTATGGTTAGGCACTGCGGAAATGAGAGATTACAATGATTCTTATCTTCCCTTTAAGTGGCGTGGCTACTGGGACTTTGGAACTGGAGCTTTGGGAGATATGGGTTGTCATATAATGGAAACACCTTTTAGTGTATTAAACCTAGGGTATCCTACCGAGGCAGAAGCAAGTTGTACTACCAATTGGGTAGGTGATTTTGTTGAGGCCGATTATAGTGAATCTTGTCCTGCCTCTTCTATTGTCCGCTTAAAATTCAATACCAAAGCACATGGCGACATTGCTTTAAATTGGTACGATGGTGGATTATTGCCTGATTTGCCAGATGAGTTAAAAGACGGTGAAACCATTGGTGATAACGGCGGAGGTAGTATTTTTTATGGCACAAGGGGTATTCTTGTTTGTGACACCTATTCCAGAAATGCACGCTTGTTGCCTTCAACAACCATGGAATTACTTACACCACCTAAACCTTATTTAAAACGTATAGAAGGTGATACCGGTGGACACCAACGAAATTTTGTAGAAGCTTGTTTAAACGGTGGTGAAACCTCATCGGACTTTAAACGATCAGGACCATTAACCGAAGCCGTATTAATGGGTAATTTGGCCATTAAGGCATTTCAATATAATAAATTGAAAGAAGGTAAAAAATTAGGTGATTGGGATCCATTTGAATACCCAGGAAGACGTAAAATTCTTTGGGATGGTGACAATATGAATGTCACTAATTGGGACAAAGCCAACGAATGGGTCAAAGGATCGTATAGAAAAGGATGGGAATTAAGCTAACATTTTCCTATACAATAGTAATACATAACTATATAATAAAGTTAATTTGCCATTGGCAAACCAATGGGAAAAAATATATTAAAAATTCAAAATATTTATCACCGGAACTTACCAGAAATACACTCAAAATGATTCCAAAAATACCTAAAATTTCTACTTTAGGAATTTTATTATTGGTACTCCTAGTTTCTTGTGGAGAACAACAAAAAAAGGCCCAAGAAACAGAAAAAACAACTTCAAACCATGAACGTTGGTCTACCAAAAAAGCTCAACTCTGGGGCGAAAGCCAACCTTGGTTAAGAGGTGCCAACTTTAATCCTAGTACAGCAATAAATCAATTGGAGTTTTGGCAAGAAGATACATTTGACCCTGCTACCATTGAAAAGGAATTAGGATGGGCAGAGAAAATTGGGTTCAATTGCATGCGGGTTTATTTACATCATGTTGCATGGGAAACAGATAAAGCGGGTATCAAAGAAAGAATTAAAACGTATTTATCCATTGCGGACAAACATGGAATAGCTACGATTTTTGTTTTTTTTGATGATTGTTGGAATCCTACTTACGAGGCAGGTAAACAGCCTGAACCTAAACCCGGTGTCCATAATTCAGGATGGGTAAGAGATCCAGGAGATTTATTGTACACATCAGAAAACCTAACCCCTGTCTTAGAAGCTTACACTAAGGATATTTTAAAATCTTTTAAAGATGATGAACGAATTATCCTTTGGGATTTATACAACGAACCAGGAAATTCAGGGTACAAGAACAAATCACTTCCCTTATTAAAAAGTGTTTTTGAATGGGCTAGGGAAATTGGACCATCTCAACCCATTACCGCAGGGGTTTGGAATTTAGAGCTAACCGACTTAAACAAATTCCAAGTAGAAAATTCTGATATCATTACCTATCATAATTATAATGACGAAATAGAACATCAACAAGCCATTGATTCGTTAAAAAGGAATGAAAGACCTATGGTTTGTACCGAATATATGGCACGTAGAAACAATAGTTTATTTTCTAATATCATGCCCATATTAAAGGAGCAAAATATTGGTGCCATAAACTGGGGACTTGTTGCCGGAAAATCCAATACCAAATACGCATGGGATGAACCAATACCTGATGGCTCTGAGCCAGAACTTTGGTTTCATGAGATTTTTAGGAAAGATGGTAGCCCCTATAAACAAGAAGAAGTTGATTTGATCAAAAGGCTTACCATGGAGTAATTAGGAACATTCTTGGACTAATTTTAAGATATTAAATAGTTTTCTACTTTTACCCAAATAAACTTAAAACAACTTCAGTTGTCCTGTTTTGTATTGTTCGTGCAATTCAGTGTTCAGTTTAGGAAATTGCTTGTCCTTAAAATATTTAGTTTTTGCCAAACGAGCCATATCATGAATATGGCTCGCTATTTTACCATCACCTTTCATTCTTTTTCCAAACCGGCTATCGTTTAAGTTACCATCATGACATGCTGCAATTTGATGCAATACCTTATCGGCTTTATTAGGCATGGCTTTTTTTATCCAATCCGTAAAAATTCCGCCTATTGCCCCATTAAGACGCACCATGGTAAAGGCAAAAGACCTAGCCCCATTTTCCGATACGGTTTTGGCCAAATCCAAGATTTCATGGCTGTTAATTCCAGGAATGATAGGCGCCAGCATCGCATTTACGGGTATGCCATTTTCTGAAAGTAGGCGTATGGCCTCCAACCTTTTTTTAATGGACGCCGTTCTAGGCTCTAGCACTCTCCTTGTTTCTTCTTTTAAAGAAGTCACGGAAATATTAACTCCGATCAAACGGTATTTATTCAACTCCTTCAATAAATCTAAATCCCTTAAAATCATTCCATTTTTCGTAATGATGGCAACGGGGTGTCTATATTTTAAAAATACCTCTAGACAGTCCCTAGTAATTTTATATTTCTGTTCGGCGGGTTGATAGCAATCCGTATTGCCGGAAAGTACAATAGCGCAAGCTTTCCAAGCCTTACTTTTTAGCTTTTGTTCCAACAATTTTGGAGCCTCCTTTTTAATTAGAATTTTCCGCTCAAAATCCAATCCAGCACTATAACCCCAATATTCATGGGAATTTCTAGCGTAACAATAAATACATCCATGCTCACAACCTTGATACGGGTTCATGGAATATTGCATCCCTACGTCCGGACTCTTAACCTCGTTGACTATGGTCTTGGGAAAAATGGGAATGTACTGGGTTCTGTTATTTTCGGCCAATTCACCTTCGAGACGACAAAATTCCAGGAAGTCGTCTCTGGTCTCATTACTATTTTGAAGAAATTTATTAGGCGTATTTTCTTGGGCTCCCCTTCCTTTAATAAAGCTATCAGAATTCATTTTATTGGATTTATTCCAAAAATATGGAATAAATCCAATAATTAATATTATTTAACTGCTACTTGTACCAATTGCTTTTTGGAGCCTCTTTTTGCGTAAAACAATAGTTCATCATCCAAATGATTAATAAATGGTTTTGAAACCATGAGTGGCAGTCTTGCATCGGTATCATCAATGACTTTTTGGTAATTCATTCGTCCGTTACCATCCAACTTAATAAGAAATACATTTCTATTCCTGCTTAACCCTTGTTTGAACATGATACGTTCATCACTCAATTGTTGGGGGTTTTCCGCTGAAGTACTAATAAAAAAGTAGGTATTGTCGCCTTTGGTATAAGCGCTGTAAGATGCGTAAGCCCCATCGCCCTGGGTAACCTCAGTTTTATTAATATTCCTTGCCCAAATGACATCGCCATTGGCGCTTAGTTTTGCACTAATGATATCATTGTGGTGGTACCTGGTCACCATTACGCGTCCTCCACTACTATTGGCCTGCGTGCTGGTACTTGTAAAATATTCCTCTGCATTGAACAATATTTCTCCCTTAGAAGTAAAGTCCATACTTTTAAACACAAGGTTTTTAATTGCTTTATCATCTTCCCTACCAAATTTATCCATCATAAATTGTTCGGAAAACGGATTGAATTTCTGTGACTCCATATCCAAGGTATTCGGGTTTAGCTTAAAATAAGAGATACCGTTATACCGATTGTCCTTTCTATCTGCATAAAATCCTAAGCAAAGCAATTCATTTCCTTTAAAAATAGGTTTTAATGCTTCCGGAAACTTACCAGGTGTGTAAAATGATTGTATGCTTCTGCCCGATGCGGAAATACGTACCATTTCATATTGAAATTTACGTTCGGTAGCATTGAATCTTTTCTTTTTAAAATACGCTTTGCCCACCAAATACACATTGTTTAAATCCTCTGAAAAAGTTATCGTCTCAAAAGCATAGTTTTTTTCCTCTACCTCGTCAGAAAAATCGTGTTCCATTAATTTGTTTAGGCTTGCATCGAACACATGTATAAAATGCATGTTTTCCTTTCTCTTTTTAAAATGAGTGGTAATGGCAAAGGCTGATTTTTCATCGTTAAACAGTACAGAAGTGGTAAAACCGTTAGAAAAATTACGATTGTAATAATTACGGTCCAAAGGCTGGTTTACAGGCTCTGATTGAATAGTCAATATGGTCTCGTGTGTAAACTGATAATCTGTATACGGACTTCTATGCACCTGATACTCATAGGACATGGTGCCATAGTTATACTCTAAAAACAAGAGATAAACCTGCCCATTTTTAACATAGGCATCCACTAGGTTGGCATTTTTAAGTTTATAGTTGAATTCTGATAGTAGTTCTAAATCGGAATTATAATGCTCTATTATATATCCTTTAGGTCTTAGCACAATACCTTGATAATAGGAGCGTACTGCAACTGTACCACCATTACCATCATTGGTTATGGCGAGCAAATTGGAATACCGATGTTTGTCATTATATTTTTCGCCTATCGTATAGGCAACATCACTTTCTTGGGCATACGAAGCTGATATAGCCCAAACACAAAGGAAAGTAGCTAGAACTTTTTTGATCATATTATTTCCGGTTTATGCTATGAACCTGGAAACTGCGCTTTTCGTTTTTCTAAAAATGCGGTGGTACCCTCGGCAAAATCGTCTGTTCCAAAACAAGCGCCAAAAGCCTTAATTTCCTGCTCATAACCGTTCACAGTATTCATAAAACCCGCATTTACCGCTTTTATTGCATAAGAAATGGCCACAGAAGAATTATTACTGATTTTACCCGCCAATTTTTCACATAATGGTAGTAAATCTTCTTGAGAAGTCACGTGGTTCACCAAACCATAATCCAATGCCTGATCAGCAGAAATCATTCCCGCCGTCATAATCATTTCCATAGCCCTACCCTTACCTACCAATTGTGGTAAACGCTGTGTACCACCATATCCGGGAATAACACCCAAGGATACTTCTGGCAAGCCCATTTTGGCATTGTCGCTAGCTACCCTAAAATGGCAGGACATGGCCAATTCCAGACCTCCGCCTAAAGCAAAACCATTTACTGCCGCAATAACAGGTTTGGATAGATTTTCAATAAAATTGAACAATATTTCCTGACCCTTGGCAGCCAGCTTTTTACCTTCCTTAACAGAGAAATCTGAGAACTCTGAGATATCCGCACCGGCAACAAAAGCCTTTTCACCAGAACCGGTTAGTAGTATCACTTTAATAGCCTCATTGTCCTCTAAATCCGAAAAGGCTTTATGTAACTCTTTGATCGTTTCCTTGTTCAAAGCGTTTAATTTATTCGGACGATTGATGGTAACGGTAGCCAAAGAAGCCTCCGTTTTAATTTCTATAGTGTTATATGCCATGTCTATTGATTTTAAAAAATAAATTAAATGACTTCCCTAGGAAACTTTACACAAAAAACGGTTCCCTTTCCGGGTTGTGATGTGAAATTGATACTGCCCTTATAGGTTTCTACTATATTTTTCACCATTCCCAAACCAAGACCCATTCCACTTGTTTTGGTGGTAAACTTAGGTTCAAAAATTTTATCCTCATGATCAGGTTCAATGCCAATACCGTTGTCTGCTACCGAAATTTTTACCATGTCTCCTTCTTTAGCTACCGAAACCAAAATACGGGGCGACGTTACCTCTGGAACCGCCTGTATAGCGTTCTTCACCAAATTGGTCACCACCCTTATCAATTGGGTTCGGTCTAATTTTGCAATAATTTCATCTTCTTCGGAAATAAAATGAATGTAGTCTTCATTAAAGATATCCAATGCCAGTTTTACGATCTTAGCCACATTTAAGGTTTCGTTTTGTTGTGCGGGCATTTCGGCAAAATTGGAGAAAGCAGATGCAATACTGCTCATGGTATCTATTTGTTGAATAAGTGTATTTGAATATTCTTTTACCTTTTGTTCTATTTCGGGGTCGTTGGGGTTAAATTTGCGTTCAAAACTTTGTACACTTAACCGCATAGGTGTTAATGGGTTTTTAATTTCATGGGCCACCTGCTTGGCCATTTCACGCCATGCCTGCTCACGCTCGCTTTTAGCCAGTTTAGCGGCACTTTGCCCAAGTTCATCTATCATGGCATTATAGGAAGCTATTAATTTCTCTATCTCCTCCCCAGGCTTATCAATATGAATTTTTTTGTTCTGTTTGGTAAGGTCTGTACGTTCCATCATATCGGAAATCGTTTCTAAAGACCTTGTTATGTATTTAGATATAAAATAGGCTAGTCCAATGGCAAGTAGCAACATTAAAAAGTATACCCCAGCCAAACGCATTAAAAACTCTCGTAGCTCCTTGTCATTAAATGAATTATCCTCAAAATACGGTAGGTTCAAGATACCTATAGGCTTAAATTGCCGATCAGCAATGTAGGTATAGGACGCTTGATATTGGTCCCCTGCAGCCCTGTTCTTTTCAACATATCTTTTATCTAGACTCAATTCCAGGTTGTTTAAAACCTCTGCAGATAGGCATATGGAAAGGGAATCATTCTCAAATTTGGGCCTGGAGCTTTTGATAAGCTCGCCCTCCAAACTATAAAGGTTAAAATTCATGTTCTGCACTACGGCTATCTCATAAATATCATCCTTAAAAATGAGGTCTAGATTTTCGGTAGTGACGGGGTAGGTTGTTTTTTGAATGGTGAGGTCTATACTTTGGCGTATTTGCTCCTCTTTACGCTCCATCCTGTTTTCATGGTAATCCCTGTTGATTTCCTTGAACTGATAAATGGTCACCCCTAGAATAAGTACAGAGGCAATCAATACCAACAAGATCATTGATACGAAAATACGTGACCTAAGCGAAAACTTTCTAAACAAGGTTTGTGTGTTTCGTTCAAAGTTAGCAAATATCGCACCAAAGAAAGCAAGGCGCTTTATAATTCAAAACAAGGGCATTGGATTATGCTTCGGAATTTTTGTTTCGAATTCGTTTGTAAAGCTTAATACCCAACATTAAAAGTATACCAAGAACCAGTATGCCCACAACGCCAAAAATCCAATTAAAAGTGCCTTTTAAAATTACTAGAAAAACGACTGCAAATAGGATCAATGTAGCCCCTTCGTTCCATATACGCATGTAGTTAGAGGTGTAGTTAATTTCGTCGTTCTGAAACTTTTTAAAAATCAAGTGGTTCTTCATATGGTACGCAATAAGTAAAAGCACAAACCCTAGTTTTATATGCATCCAAGGCTGCTGCAACCATTGGGGCATTAGTATCAAAAGCCAAATTGCAAACACCGTGGCCAAAACGGCAGATGGCCATGTAATAATATACCATAAACGTTTGGTCATCAATTTAAGTTGCTTACTCAATATATCCTTTTCGGGAGATTGTTTTTGCTGGGCCTCTATATGGTAAATAAACAAACGTGGAATATAAAAAAGCCCTGCAAACCATGTTATGACAAAGATGAGATGAAGGGCTTTTATATAGTTATAATATTCTGACATAAAAATTCTAATTCAAACTTAAAAACAAGTTCAAAGTTACTAAATACTATAATGGCTATAATTTTCACAGGTTATTATAAAACCTCTAAATTGTCAAGTACAGCGGAGTCGAGTTCAAAGCACCAACACCTCTCGACTCCGTTCGGCCTTAGATTAAAAAATTCACAATTGAATCGCGCCAATACCGGCTTCCCATAATATTTTGTTGTACTCTGGAATGGCTTGGTTCATCAATTGTTTGCCCCTAGTCTTTAATCCCATCCATTGTTGGTCCAACTCTTTTTTACGGTTTTGGTTAGACTGGTTTACCCTAGGTATACTGCCGCTAGTCTGGTTGAGTAAAAACAAATATTCCGCTGTAAATTTATTAGGGAAATTCTCTACATCATCATAAGCCTGTGACTTGCGCTGTACCATTTCCTTGTCCCAAGTGTCCATTTTTTCCAATAGTTCCTGTCCTTGTTTTTTCACCCCTTCATCTTCAATCTTTTCCAGTACTTCTTTTAGTTCTTTTTGTGCACCATATAGTGTGTTAAGCATTTGATGCATTTCTGTTACTTTCCCCTCCATATCTCGCATAATAATATCATAAGCCTCATACCGCCCTTCATTAATCTCAAAGGTAGGGACCGTTTTAATTTCAGCCTTTGTATTTACCATTTTACCATCCATAGAAAGAGTAATATCATAAACCCCTGGTATGGCTTTATGTCCTCTAAAATTTGCCTCAATATAAACATTAGGGATGCCTGGAACAATTGCATGGCCCATATCCCAAACAAAACGGTTTAGCCCCTCCTTTTTAGAAAGTATCGGTGCCGGTGGCGCACCACCACCATTATGGGGTTTATAATCTAAGTCTTTTTCTGAGCTAATAGTTCTAATGAGATTGCCATTTGAATCACGTATTTCCATACTAAGCTTTGTGGAGTCATTTACTTTAGGCAAGTTATAATACATGACCACCCCATTTGCAGGGTTGACCCCTTCAAATGAACTTGTACCGGTAACCTTGTCCGAACTGCTATTTAAAGCACTGCCCCAAGAACCCGCGTATGCCGCTTTTGGCTTATATATTTTAAGCTGCTTATCTGTAGGTTGGTATTGTGACAAGGCTTCCAAATCATCCAAAATCCAAAAAGAACGCCCCGACGTTGCCACCACCAAATCTCCTCGATGTACTTTTAAGTCAAGCACCGGGGTAATCGGCAAATTCAATTGAAAAGGC
The DNA here is from genome assembly GCA_965662155.1 of Maribacter sp. Lineage (GTDB taxonomy): Bacteria > Bacteroidota > Bacteroidia > Flavobacteriales > Flavobacteriaceae > Maribacter. The sequence continues at coordinate 27,698 of CBFIGW010000026.1, forward strand.
TCCCATTTTTTACCGCCGTTCCATGAAATATACATGCCTTGTTCAGTACCCGCATACAACAAATCTTTTCTTTTTTCATCTTCTCGTACAACCCTTGTAAACGATCCGTAGGGAATTCCTGAACTTA
>CBFIGW010000027.1:0-26929 GCA_965662155.1 Maribacter sp.
TGTAACATAGCCTCTTCTTTTGTTTCATACACCCTGATTTTACTGTACTGCTGGGTCAAGAAATTATTTTTCAAGACCGCTCTAGTATTTGGTTTTGCAATGTAAGTATGTATCACACGGTCAATAGCATCCAAAGCTAAAAGCAAATCCAATTGCCCATAGTCGTTGGACAAATGTATTACGGGTTCTTTCTCGCCGATCAGTTTAAGAATTTGAAAATAGATTTTGGAATTACTTTGCAGATCTTGCTTTACCAACGGGTATAGGTCATCACCTTTAAAACGGTAATGCTCCAATACCGTTTTATGCCAATAACTATGCAACTCTAGTTCATTTCTTAATTTCCTAAATTCATTTCTAAAAAAAGCACCAATGAGTTTACCTTGTTTTGCATAATTACCATAGGTATCTACCCCATGTGGAATGCGGTCCAGTATTTTAACAGTGATATTTCCGTCCCTGATCACAAAACTTCCTTTTGGTAATACTTCGGAGTTCCCATGAATTAATATTGGTAATAGGTCTAGCTTAAATTGTTCTGCCAGATAAAACGCACCCTTGTGAAAACGTCTTATTTTGTTGCTTGTTGATCTTGTACCTTCCGGGAAGGCGATCAATGAAAAACCTTGTTTTACCTTTTGCTCTAAATAGGCCTCCCCATTTTCTATACCGCCCGAAACAGGGTATGCTCCTGCCAATTTTGCCGCGCTGCCAAATATGGGAGAATTGTAAACCCAATCGTTCACCAAAAAAATAATTTTTGGATGCAGCATTCCAATACATAGTATATCTAGAAACGAGGTGTGGTTGGCAATGATCATGGCCGGTTTTTCAAAAGTCTCCCCAAACGGATTCAAAACCTGTTTCTTCACAAACGGATTGGTGTACAATACAGAACCCATTAACTTGGAAACCGATTTGTGAAATCCTAGATTTTCTTTGTTCCTTCTTTTTGGGTTGATCTTCATAACTATCCAGGCATATGCGGAAAACAACAATCCACCTAAACCAAAATATAGAAATGACAATATGGAATGTATAAAGTACCGTAAGGAAATAGGGCGTTTTTTGGTATTGCCAATAAACAAATGAAATAACCATGGTTGCAAAACAAAGGCAACGAATGCGGCTGAGAAAATACCAATTAACGAGACTTTAGAAATGGTATATAATGCTGGGTGCTTGGCAAAAATCATAACCCCAACACCCGCAATGGTAGTAATTACAGAAAAGAGTATGGAGGTTTTATGGGTAGGTAGGCTTTTCTCCCCCGTGCGATATTCAGCAAGTAAACCATTGGTTACAAAAATGCTATAGTCCACGCCAAGACCAAAAATAAAACTACAGATGATGATGTTGAAAATGTTGAACTCTATTCCCAAAAGTCCCATTATACCTACGGTAATAAACCAACTAAAAAATATAGGTATAGCGGTGATCAGGGTGAGGGACAGGCTTCTATAAAACAGTAAAAGAATAAGGATAACCGTTAGTAACGAATACCCTAAAAGCCTATTAAAATCGTTTTTTAATTCGCCCAAAAACGTTTCGTTCACCTGTTTCCTATTTATTAAAAGGGTGTTGGGAATCTTGTCAATTGTGTTAGTAAGGTGCTTTTGTTGGCTTTCCTCCAACTTTACCAAGGAGGTAATGGTTATACCGTTGTCATCGGTGACAATGTAATCGTCAATTTGTAATGCTTTAATGTCCTTGATTTGAGGTAAGGTTATCAGTTTAAAGTCTTGCTGAATCCAGGTATAAAAAGGGTCAAAAGTGTTGGGTTTAAAACCTAGGTCTACCCCGGCGGCGGTTAAGGTGGTTTGTAAAGAATCTATCTGGGATGTGGACCAAAAATGTTGCCAATCACTTATTTTTTTATATTGTGTTTTGTTGGATTTGACAATACTACCTACTGAGGTAAAATTTACGATTTCATCCTCCTTTTTTAATTTTTCCAATTGCTGGAATAGCTGGTCATTTTGCTGTAACACCTCTTCTTGGTTTTTGCCAAAAGTGCTTAGATAAATAGATTTGGATTCGATATCGGTTAGGTTCTCCAGCTTTTTTCTAGCAGCTATCAAATCCTCTGATTCGTAATTAAGTTTACTGATGTCCTGGTTGAAATTCACCTTGGCATAGGTGAAAAAACTTATAATGCCTACGAGGGTCAAGATGCCCAGGACCCATTTGTTTCTATGTATTTCGTAGTTAGAAATACGGTCAACAAAAGTTTGCTTAGTGGAAGAATTTGTTTTGAATCGATATAAATGCGGAATACTTAACAAAGCAAATACCGATGCCCCTGAAACACTAACAGCTGCAAAAATTCCTAAATCCTGTAAGGCCTGCGAGTCTAAAAACAACAGGCATAAAAAGGCCGATGCGGTGGTAAGGCTACTCATAATTACAGAAGGGGCCACTTCGTCATACAACTTTTTTATACTGCTACCATTTCGAATATGGGTAAGGATATGAAGGGCGTAATCTAATGTTACACCAAGTAAAATAGCGCCTATTCCCAATGAAATGGCCGAAATGTATGGTCGTATCAAAGACAAAAAGGCTACGGCCAAAAGGGCCCCAAAAATAGTTGGGCCAAACAAAATGAGCGGTAAGGAGATCCTTTTATAAAACAATATCAAGAGTATCACCAACAATGTCATGGCAATACTCACGGTAAACTGTATATCGGTTTTTATCTGCCCTGCATTGGCTACGGCTACCAAAGAAGCACCAAAAAAAGAAGCTGTTATTTGATTGTCGTAGGTAGTTTTTAAGTTCTCATTTAAATCATAAAGTCCATCGGACAAGGGTTTGTTCTCAACAGTGGCACTAGAGGGGTAGGTTGGCGATATAAAAAGAAGAATGTTTGTCTCTGCCTTATTCACCAAAAAACCATTTTTTAAAGTGAAATTTTCTGCAATTCCAAGTTTTTGTAATTTTTTCAAGACTATAAAAGACATTCCTAAAGGGTCTTTAAGAATACTTTTTTTGGCAATGATACCCGTAGGGGAAATCAATGCCCTGTAATTCTGGGCCATTTGCTGCCGTATGCTATCCTTAGAAAGCTTGCCATGTATTTTTTTATAATCGGCCTCATCTAAAAACAAGGGGAGGTTATCATAGACAAATTCAAAGGTTTTTAGAACATCGGCATCATTTACCTTCCCTTGTATATCTTTTATGTATTCGGAATGAGTTTCTAGAATACTATCCATAAATAGGGTAGCATACTGTGTAAGTTCATCAATGGTAGCATTGGGGCTTTTCTCAATATTTACGATAATTTTATCCGTAAACGAAATGGATTTTAATACTTTCTGTATACGTATGGTTTCTTCATTTGCAGGTATAAGAGCGGTGATATCATCCTCGAATTTTATTTTCGATGCAAAAAAAGATAGCACAGCAACGGTCAAGAGCAATAAGCCAATGCTTATAATCTTGTTTTGTTGTATTTTTTGGTATGTTTTAAAAAAGAATTCACCCATTGTTAATGGCTATTTTCCGCTTGCCTAAATATGTAAGGGTAAGATAACCAATAGTGCCAAATACAAAGGCGCCGGCAATAGCCAAAATTAGACTTCCTAGGATGTACGCCCTTAAATTGGATAGGAAATTAAAATCTGTGGAGATGGATTCAATAGATAATACAAATTGTTCACCTAAGGCCCAGCTTCCCAATTGAAGGCTAAAAAAAACTATAAAGGGTATAAAAGGAGGTAGGCTAACGTTTGAAAATGCAAAAGCAATAGGTTTGTTTAGCTTAAAAATAAAAGCCAATAAAAGCACCAGTAGGGTGTGTAGGCCCCAAAACGGACTTAAGCCTATAAAAACACCCAAGGCTATGGAAAATGCCTTTTTACTAGGGGAGTCCGTGCTTCCCAACACATCTTCCAATAAGAACTTTTTAACCCCCTTTTTTTTAAGTTTTCTAAATAAATTTCTTGGTTTAATATAAAATATGGCAACCAAGACCAGCCATGTGTTCAGTATACTTATTCGTGTAAAATCTGGAACCGTCCTAAAGTGGGACACCCGTTCATTTTCGTCGTAAAGAATCTTTACCGGAAGGTTTTTTACCAAAGTACCGTTCCATGATGCTTTTACGATGATTTCAATTTCAAATTCAAATTTAGGGGTGAGTAGATGTAATTTTTCTATTTCACATAAAGGGTATAATCGATAACCACATTGGGTATCGGTCAACCATGAACCTGTTTCAAACCAAAACCAAAAATTGGAAAATTTATTCCCGAAACTACTTTTTCCAGGTACGTCTGATTGGTTCATATTACGTGCCCCGATATAAAGTACATTTTTGGTGCTTTCTTTTTCAAGGGCATCTATAAACACTTCAATATCCTCTGGAAAATGCTGCCCATCTGAATCTATGGTGATGGCAAAGTCAAACTTATTTTCAAGAGCTGTTTTAAAGCCTTTTTGCAAGGCGTAACCTTTACCTTTATTTTCTGGAAGATGAATCTGTATAATTTGTGGAAAGCCTTTTAAAATCTCTGGAGTATTGTCGGTGGCACCGTCATTTACCACGATAATGTCTTTGGTGAATTTTAATATGCCATTGAGAACTCTTTCAAGGGTTTTGGCATTGTTATACGTGGGCACGATAACAGCACAACGTAAAAGTTGCATTCTTTGTGCTATGTCTGGTTTTTGGTCTGCCACGTAAGTAGAATTGGTGAATTCCTTTTGGTTAACAAGTGCTTAAGGAACAAAGATAAGCATTAGAAAAAGGCTAAAACAACTGTTTTTCTTCTGGAGTAAACAGGCTTGATGTAGCTACATAGTCTTTAATCAACTGTTTTACAGCGGTCACTTTTTCATTTTTATAATCCCTAAGGATAAAAAGTTTATCCTCTTCAATTTTGGTGTTGTATTTTACAACTTTTGGGGCATTCTCTTGAATGCTTATACGTATAAAACGAAGTTCTAAATTATTGGGATTGGCCGCTATGGCCGATTCCAGTAAAGCAACCCCTTCTTTAAAAAATGTCCTTTTTTCTTTTAAAATGGCACTATGTTTTGCTTTTAAGGTGAGCACGGCACCTTTGTAACCTAACAGAATTCCCTTGTTTTTTTCAGATAAGTCTCTAAAATCCGAGTATAGCTCTTCGGTGACCAATGGGTCTGTTAGCGCTTGGGAATATTTTAAGCGTACTTCCGCTACATTTATATGAAGTACTAGAATAAAAACTAGTAACAAAAATCTCATTAGTCTCTGTTTTTAAAGGTAGCGTTCAATTTTAATGCCAAGGTATCCTTCATATGTACCGTATTTTTTACTTTAACACCTTCATCGGTAGGTGTAAGTTTTAACTGAAATTGAATCGTATCATCATTTTCTGGATTGATGACCGCCATAAATTTCACATTCGAGGCAACGGAAAGCAACAAGGATTTATTCAGGGCCTTTTCCGTTAGTTCTTTTATAATTTGGATAACACAGACCCCAGGTAAAACAGGATGGCCGGGAAAATGACCTTCAAAAATAGTATGTTCTTTGTTTAACTTAACGGTAGCATCGATCACATCTTCTTTATGTTGAAACGCTACCAATTCATATAAACCCTCTATCAGCATTTATTTAAGTTTAAATTTATAGGCGGCTCCAATTTGAAATACGCCATTTAGGTTACTACCGTCCTCTTCATAAAGGTCATCTGCACCAAAAAAGTCAACACTTACTGTACCCTGTTTATATCTGGCCTCTAAGATAAGGCCAAATGGAAATTCATAGCCAATACCACCAAAAACAACAACATCAAAAGGTGATATTTCACTATCTCCTTCACCGTTGAAAAAGTTTACAAAGTTGTTTTTTATATTGATATCAAACCCGGCTCCTACATTAAAATGAAAGCCTTTATTAGGACCTAAATAGAACTTATTGGAAGCGGCAAGTGATAAGTAGTCTATTTCTACGTCCCCATATTGGGTAGAGTTAGAGGCACCTCCTTGATTGGAATAAAAAATTTCTGGTTGCAGGCTATAATAGTCGGTAATTTCTATATCTAAAATACCGCCAATATAAAGACCGGTCTTTGTGTCTAAAGTGGTTTTGCTAATGTTGCTATTGTTCCACCCCAATTTAATTCCCGGTCTGGTCTGTGAGTAACTTTTAGGAATAAAAAAGAACGAACAAAGAAACACGAATGCTAAGAACTTTCCCATTTAGAATGCTTTTAAAGAAATAGTAAGATCAATATTTTTATGTTGTATCTCTATATTTTGTACAATGTTATCACTTATTTCTGAGAATGTAAATATCACTTTTTCTTTTTGACTACCAACTCGAACAATCTTTTTTAGTTGTTTGTCTTGATATTTATAATAGTGTGATTTTCCTTTAATCTTGGTAACAAAAAGAGTATTTGCATTATTTTCAAAAGCTGCGTTTGCTTCCGTTCTTTCATGGATTAAGGCTTGAAAATCTTTTTTAAGAATAGATATCAGAATTTTACGGTCCAACTCTTTTAAAATTCTATTGACCTTAAATTCGGTCCCTAGAAATGAAAAATCAAAAATAGTGTTCCCCAATTCTGTCGTGAATACTATTCTGTGTGATGTTGGGTCAATTTTTTTTAGCACCAAAATACCGCCAAATTCGTTTTTGAAAGCATTGATTCTTGCTTTATACACATAGTCTTTTTCGGCGTTGGCGAAATAAGGGTTCAGTATTTCTAAAGTTGTTGACGGTGCTTTGGTATACCCCATTTTTTTTGGGTAGGATGTGCAGCCAACACTAAGAAATAGGAAGCTAATAAGTAAAAACCGCATCTGGTATGGTTTGGTTTTCTACTCTATTGGAGAATATAATTTGCGTATAGTCATTACTTGGCTCTATCATTTTAACCTCCAACACGGCCCCTTCACTTGAAAATAAAATATGAAAGACTTTTATAAACTCGGAAAACTGAGGGTCTTTTGGACTAAAATGAACAAGACTGTTTCCATCAATCTTAAAATAGTCAATAGTGAAATCTTCAGAAATAAACATATCGCCACTGATACTGGCGGTAATTAATTGATTTAACTGCGTAAACAATTTATTGGAGCTGAGGTCCATCTTGCTTTTATTGCCGTCATCGTTTATAAAAAGCTGATTATCCTTAAAAAGTACGGTGTACGAAAAAGGGGAGGTGTACTTCCAGCTTACAATGTCCGGTGCTTTAAATGCCAGTTTTCCTGAAGATTTTATATCGTTGGAAAGGAAATCCAAATGCTTGTACTGTACAAAATCACTGGTTATTGTTTTTGTGTTGGCCGCTTTATTCTTAATCAATTCTCGTAACGTCCCAGCCTCATTAGCGTTCATTTTGGTTTGTGCGCTAACCGAAACACAGGCTATTAGAAAAAGAAAGATATATTTAAACATAGGCTTTTACCTGTAACAATTGGTCTACCGTGACCGATTGTAATTTCTTCTGCTGTAAAAATAACAATAACTGTTCCAAAACGGCTACGGTTTTAGCGCTGGTATCATGTAAAAGGATAATATCACCCTTTGTTACTTTTGTGGTTATTCTACGTAAAACCATAGTCTCATTACGCGGTGTGGTATCCAACGAGCGTACATTCCAACCAATAGATTTTAAATTTAACTCTTGAACCGCTTTCTGTATGTTGGGGTTGGTTACCCCAAATGCTGGCCGATAAAGGTTCATTTTATTTCCTGATAGGTTCTTTACGATATCAATTGTTTTTTGAAGTTCTTGCACAATCCGTGAAGTTCCAAAAAAACCAAATGATCTTGAATGCGAATACGTATGGTTACCCACCGTATGGCCCGCTTCTAGAATAGATGTAAAGATTTCTGGATGTTTTTCTATTTTTTGACCGATACAAAAGAAAGTGGCCTTGGCATTGTACTTTGCTAACAATTTTAGGACTTGGGGGGTGAATTCCGGATCTGGACCATCATCAAACGTAATGGAAATATTGTTTTCTAAAATGTTTTTGTTAGAATGGATAGAGGTATAGTGAAAATCCCATCGGATTAAGAAAGAACCTAGTAAAGTTAACAAAAACCAGGTAACAAACACCAATAGGTAGGCCCACCATGGAATATATATAAAAAAAGAGGCTATGACCAATACAACACCGGCAACAAGGGTAAGGATGTTTGTAGCTTTTCTTTTTAGCATTTTTGTAGTAGTACCAAACTATGATTTCTACCTCTATACTGGTTGTATATCAAAATTGTTTTTGGAGCTTCTTTTTTGATATTGTTTAAACGGGTAATTTCATGAACTATTCCGGTCTTTAAAATTTTATTGGCCAGCCAAAACGCAAAACCAGAGGCAGTATCATATTCTCCTGATAGATGTTTAAAAGCCAATTGCTGCGTATTTTGAAAGATTCCACTGCTTAAATCGTGATAGATAGTGTCAAATTCTGCATCTCCGTTGTTCCCCAAAATAACGGCATCAATCTCTTCCACACTGTGGTTTGCGTCTGTCAAAAATTGGCTTATGGTATCTTCTAAATTCGATTTTTCCAAGGTGTTATAGGTGCGTACCGCTAGAAGCTCTGCATAGGTTGAGACTTGTTTTTTATTGGCTAAAACAAAAAAATGGGACCCTTCACCAATAATACATCCTTTGGTATTAGCTGATAGGACATCTTTCTGGGCCACAGGCATATCTTTTATATGGCCAATTAATTTATGGGTGTCTACATGGTGTTTTACCATTTCGTCAACACCTCCAACAAGAATAGTGTTTGCCTCATCTGTTGCCAACTGTAATTTGGCATCTATTAAGCTAGACTCAAAGGAAATAGCCCCATGAACATACGTAAAATTATAGCCTTTACAATCCATGGCCAAGGCAATGACACCTGCTACCGTATTATGTGATGATTGAATAAATCGGGTAGGGGTAAGGTATTGTTCGTCATTGTCTATAATATCGCTTACAAACCTTTCAGAATCGCCAAGACAGCCAAGTCCGGTACCTACGATTATAGCATCTACTAGCTCTAAACTAGCTTCCTTAAGTGCGGTTTGCGAACTAACCGTACTCATTTTAATTCCCTTTGCCATTCTACGGGCAGCAGCAGGGGGTATGTACGCTTTGTAATCCGGATCAACAACTTTTAGCATAGTATCGTTATAATCAACGATATCATCTAAAAAAGAGCTGTCATCAAATGTTTTTTGAACAGATACAGAACCAATACTGTTTATGTAGACCTTTTTGCTCATGCCTCTTTTGAAAATATTAAGGTGGAACAATTACCTCCAAAACCAAATGAGTTGGACAAAACGGTGTTTATTTCTTTTTGCTTTACTGTTGTTTGCGGCACCAATTCAAATTCCTTCATAGGGGTCGTGAAATTTAAATTGGGATAGACCACATTGTTTTGAATGGCCAATATAGCATATACGGCTTCAACACCACCGGCAACGGCAAGTGTGTGACCGGTAAAAGCCTTCGTTGAGCTAAACTCAGGAACCTTATCGCCAAATACACGTAACAATGCACGACCTTCAGAAAGGTCGTTATTAGGTGTTGCCGTACCATGGGCATTAATGTAATCTATTTCATTTGGGTGTAAACCGGCTACTTTGAGTGCTTTTTCCATAGCAAGTACCGCCCCGTCACCGTTATCGGATGATGCTGTTTGATGGAAAGCATCATTGGCATTGCCATAGCCTTTTACATAACCCAATACTTTTCTATTTTCTTTCAAAACTACCTTATCAGATTCTAAAACAAGAAATGCGGCGGCCTCCCCTAAATTAAGTCCTTTTCGGTTGTCGTCAAAAGGGGTATTATAGGTATCTGACAAAATCATCAATGTTTTAAAACCGTTAATGGTGAATTTTGACAATGCGTCCGAGCCACCTACTACCACACGGTCCAATTCACCGGATTTAATCATTCTAGCGCCCATCATAATGGCGTTTGCCGCCGATGAACATGCCGTACTTATAGTAGTTACAAAACTTTCTTTTAAGCCAATGGCATCCGCAATTTTTTGAGTTGAATCGCCTGCATGTAAGCCATTTATATGGTGCCAATTTGCATCATTCTCAAAATAATCATAAAAATACTGTTCGGATTTATCCATGCCACCAACCGTAGTTCCCGAAATGAGGCCTGTTCTGTAAGTATTGATATCTTTTATCCCTGCCTGCACCAAAGCTTCTTTTGCGGCAATTATCCCTAACATTGGTGTACGGGAATAACTATTGGCAGAAAGTTGAAGCCTTTCCTCTAAAGCTAAATTGGTTAGAGGAATTTCCCCTACCATGATATCGTTGGCATGGGCCGTTTGGATTTGCGATATACGTGAAATTCCTTTTTTGCCGGAAATTAGGGAAGCATAGTTCTCTTCTACATTGTTTCCAATAGCAGAAATTAAACCCATGCCCGTAATTGCAACTCCTTGATTCATATCGTTTATTAAACAAGACCCAAGTTTGTACATTCCAAAATGGGAACGAACAAATTAAGGAACAGTACTACGCTTTATTTGCAGAAATATAAGCTGCCATGGTGTCTATGGATTCAAAAATTTTACGCCCTTCTTTAGGGTCGGCCAATTTTATGCCATAATCTTTATCCAACATTACAATAAGTTCCAAGGCATCTATGGAATCTAAACCAAGACCATCTCCAAAAAGTGGGTCGTTATCGGCAATTTCATCAACAGATATATCCTCTAAATTTAATTGCTCAATTATTTTCTCCTTTAATTCTAATTTTAAATCACTCATGGTTTAATATAATCGGTTTATTTCAGCGTTGGAATGTACAAAAGTACCTTTCTTTGCTACAACATACAAAAATGCATTATAATTTCCATTATCTATATCAACCCATCCACAAAGAGCTTTCTCTGCCTTTTTGGTGTCCAATAATTCATTGGCATAGGAATGAAGAATTTCTGAAGTAAACGCTTCCGCTACAAAAAAACTATTTTCTGAATGTAGTTGATGTTTAATGCTTATTTCTCCCATACAAATATTGGGCAAGGTATACACAAATACGGCAGGACTAGGGTAATATTGGTTGGCGTCTTTAATGGAATCTTGATATTTTCTGTCCGTATCCAAGCTGGATGCCCTGTTGGATAAGATCAAGGCTATATTTTTTTCATCTTCATTCTTTAAAAGCAGGTCCGATGCTATTAAGGCAAGCTTACTAACATTGTCCATTTTAAAAAACTTGGGATAATCGGTAATTAACTCTTTATAGGCAGATTTAATAACCGATTTAAATTCGGTTTCCAAAGATTTAAATACAAGTTCGTCATTGACCGAAAACTCTCCGTTTTTAACGTGACAGTAATTTTGTATGTAGTAGGAATTATCCAATAATTTCTTATTTCTTTTTACAGATGAACAAGGTATGAAATTCGCCAAGATTTACGTCCTCTTTAACTTCTAAACCTGCTTCTTCCGCTAGGGCTATTAGTTCGGTAGCCTTGTACATTTTACTATTGCCATTGGCAAGTGCCGTAAAATACAATGATGTAGCCTCTAAAGTAAATTTTGCATTGGCAAATTTCTGGCGATCGGTATAGGTCTCTATAATAATTAACTCTGTATCCTGATCCATGGCATTTACGGCAACTTTCAAGATCTTTAATATCTCATCTTTGGAAAAACAATCTAAGAATTGACTCATCCAAATAGTGTCTGCCCCTGTTGGTATTTTCGGATTTTCCGATAGCCAGTCTATCTCCGTTCCACTAACACGATTGCCAAACCCTTTCGCTGAGGTATTGGTGATTGCCTTTTTAAGTTGGCCCGGCAAATCAAAAATATGAACTTTAACATCCGGGTTGTACTCGCAGCATTGAATAGCAAATTTTCCGGTATTTCCACCAATATCAAACAATTCTTTAGGCTGATTTTTAAATACGATATTTAAGGCTTCCCCAAAAATTCCGTCCGAATAATAATGATCAAAATCAAACCATGATTTCTGCACATGAGGTTCTAGTTGCGAGAGTCCTTCATATATTGTTTTCCAATTCCCTAGTTCTTTTAAGCCAGCAGGTTTTTCTTTAGTAATGGCTTCTTCTAAATGAAACAACCCTTGGTAGCACACATCGTTTGTAAAGTTTATGTTTACTTCTGTCATAGGGTTATAACTTAAGAAGTAGCCAATTTTTGTTAATTCGTACCTGCCTTCATCGTCTAGACTTACTATATTCGCGCTTTCCGCTATCTCTAATAGTACACTTAAACTGTATTCGCTCAAGGATAAATGAGATGCAATTTCAGACAAGGTTACGCCACCTTTCGCATTATTTTTAAAGATAAAGTCGAAAGCACCTATTTTTTTTAACGAAACCGTAGTTTGAAAAACAAAGGGGGCAAAGGCTATTTTCTGCGCTTCCTGTAAGGCGTCAATTGCCCTGATATTTTTCTTGGACATTATAATTGATTAACTGGATAAATTTTGTCATTTGATAGAACGACGAAATTTTGCTTATTAAAACCGCGAATTTAAGGCGATTCCTTTAAATTATAAACACATTTATACTTTCTGAAAAATTGCAGCGGTGTTGGAGCCACCAAATCCTGAAGCTGTCTTTAAAAAAGTAGTTATATTTTTTGATGTTGTACTACGTATGATATTCAAAGAATTGGACACCCCTAATTCTTGAAAACCCTTTGAGGCAAATAATGTACTCTGATGAAGGGAATGCATACCGATTATAGTTTCTAATAACCCGGAAGCACCTAAAGTATGTCCGAAATAACTCTTTAAGCTATTTAACGGTGTTTGGTCCAAACCTGCACGGTGGAATGCTATGGATTCCATTTCGTCATTGAACATTGTCGCGGTTCCATGAGCTGAGATATAATCAATATCCGACGGGCTAAAATTTCCTTGTTCCATGGCCGTGACGACACTTCTATACAAACCTTCACCTGTTCTTGATGGGCCGGATATATGGTTGGCATCATTGCAAGAAGCCTCTCCTTTGATAACTACCGATTCTGATGTGTTTTTGCTTTTATCATTGGTAACCAAAACACTCACGGCCACTTCGCCAATATTTATTCCAGTTCGTGTTTTACAATAAGGCCTGCAAGGTTCTAAACTCAATGCCTGAAAGGCATTAAATCCTGATAAAATAAATTGGGTGACCAAATCTCCGGCAATTACAAAAACATCGTCATACACGCCTTGTTGAATAAACCTTTTTGCAACGGCTATCGCCAAAACGCCCGATACACATGCATTGGAAATTATAATAGGTTTGTTTTTGAATCCAAAAAAGTGTTGGATCTTATTTCCTAATTCATGTAAATAGGTTCTTTCCTTTGGGAAAGGATTGTCTTTTTCTAAAACATCAATATTACCCTTGGTGGTAGAAATGACGAGCCCTACTCTTTTTGTAGGCTTTATGTCAGATTTTTTCATGGTATCTGCCAAGGATACCAAAAGCATTTGTTCCAAACGGGTATGTTTTTCTTTTGGATTTAATGCTTGGTAATGGGATTTTAGACAATACTGGTCCACACGTGAAGAACAAAAAGTTTCATAAAGTACTTTTTTATCGTCGTATTGGGTAAGACTGGTAATCTCCTGCTTTATTTTGTGAATGGCAGCAGCACTATCAAAACCATATGCTGAAACTATATTGTTATGTGATAAAAATACCTTATCCATGTACTAAGCCTACTTTTTTCTTCCAGTCCATAAAAAAATCTGGTATTACGAGGGACAAATCACCATGCAACTCTACAAAAACCTGCACCGTTTCGCCGGTACAAACCACCTTACCATCAGGATTTAAAATTTCGTACTTGAAAATCATTTTAGCTGCCGCACTGTCTACATATGTCGTTTTTATTTCGGCTACATCCCCATATTTTAAGGGTAATTTATGCTCACAGGTAGATTTTACTATAGGGGTAGAGAAGTTGTATTTTTTTTGGTCTAAATAAGATATGCCATGATGTCTTCCAAAAGCTTCCCTTCCATCCTCGAAATACTGTATGTAATTACCATGCCAGACAATGCCTAATGGGTCTGTCTCTGTAAATCGCACCCTTATCTTACTTGTAAAACTAATTTCTTTAGACGGCATTTTTTTTCTTGTTATAAAGGATTGCTATACCTGTTGTTGCCAAAAAGAATAGCAGTAATAATGATAGTTCTGGAATTAATTCTGACAACCCTACATTCCGCAAAAATACATCATAAAAGGCATTTAAACCCCAATTCATAGGTGATAGATTTGAGATGGCCTGCATAAATTTTGGCATGGCAAAGACAGGTACCCATACACCGCCAATGGCCGCTAAAATTACCACAAAGGTAGCACCAAAGGGTGCCGACTGTTCTTGGGATTTTGCGATAGTGCCCAACAATAGACCAAGGCCAGTAGCTGCCAACCCTGCAAAAAAGGCAACTAAGAAAAGCAATGGTAATCTCCCTGTAATTTCTAGTTTGGGCAGACCAATAAGGGGAAACAAATAGATGCCAACCAATAGCATCAGTCCAAATTGCAATAAGGAAACCGTTAAGAAAATGATAGCCTTGCCTAACAATACAATGTAATAGGGAACCGGTTGTGTGCGCAAACGAACGAATGTACCTTGATTTTTTTCGTTGACCATATTTATGGATAATGGCAGGATAATAAAAAAAATGGCAAACAAGGTCCAAGCCGGAATGTTGTGTTGTGTGGAGTTCGGGATGAGCACTTTTTGGCCCGAATTTGGAATAATTTCCTTAAATGTGATAAAACTCTCTGTGTCAAATAAAACATCGGATTCATCCCCGCCCAATTCTTCCTGAAATGCTTTATAGATAGATTCACTTTCTATTTGGGCTATCATTTTATCTATATTGTTTCGCACGGCGCTCTTAAATGATTCTTGGGTAGCAGGATCAAAATATAGCCGAATCTCCTTGTTCTTGGCTATCGTACTTTTTTGCACATTTTCCTCTACACCACCAAACTTTGCTAAAATGCCAGCTACGTTTTCTTCAATTTTTAAATGTAGATCTCTAGAAAGATTTTCTGGTAAGACTATGGCCAATTGGTTCTTTCCTTTTTGAACCAAGTCCATGGCATTGTTCTCTTCGGTTTCCGGAATTATTTTAAAGTAATCGACTTTGGTCAAAGTCATTTTTATTTGTTCCGATACCGCTCCTTTATCCAAGTCTACCAATAAAATAGGAATCTTGTTTTCTTGTATTATTTTAAAAGTATTGTCTTGTATTATGGTGATGGTAATTACCAATAGCAAGGGCATAAGAAATAGGACTGCCAAGCCTCCCAAATCTCTGGTAAGAAGTAAAAATTCTTTATATGCCGAGGCCCAAATTTTATGCATGGTCACGTAGTGCTTTTCCAGTTAAGGCCAAAAATACATCTTCTAAATGTGCTGCATTCTCTTGTTCGGCTATTAGACTTTTTGGTGTGCCTACGGTAATTAATTGCCCATGGTCTATAATGCCCACACGTTTACAAAAATGTTCCGCTTCATTTAAGTGGTGGGATGTATAGATAATGGTGGTGCCGTTTTGATTCAATTGAGTCAAAAATTCTATTATAACCGATTTTGACTGTACATCTACACCAACGGTAGGTTCGTCCAAAAACAAAACTTTGGGTTCATGTAGTATGCTTGCAATAAGGTTAACCCTTCTTTTCATTCCCCCGGAAAAACTTTGTATTTTTTTATTGGCAAATTCGGATAACCCCAAAATTTCTAGATGTTCATGGATTTTGGTTTTGAGAAGATTTCCCTTTAGGCCATACATGCAGCCAAAATAATGGAGGTTTTCAAAAGCGGTTAGGCTTGGGTACAAGGCATATTCTTGGGGGACGATGCCTATATAGTTTTTAAGTACCTTTTCATGGGTAACGAAATTCATGGCATCTATTTGAAAAGAACCCGAACTGGGTTTAACTAAACCGCACAACATAGAAATCAGGGTAGTTTTACCGGCCCCATTTGGACCAAGAAGCCCAAAAATATCCCCTTTTTCAATAATCAGGTCTACATCGGAAACAGCAAAATGTGTTGCCGTTTTATATTTCTTGGAAAGTTGCGCTAATTGGATCATATGGTGCTCTTCACAGAAATACTGCTATACCGCCTTTTTTAGGGTTTTAAAAAATTGTTCCTCACGATCGGCAATTGTCTCTAATTGCTTGGCAATATCGCCATAGCCATTACTTTCTGCATTTCTGTTTTTGTAGATACGAGAGGCATCCAAGGCGAAATCTCGCCAAGAATCCCCAATTAAGGTCATTTCCTTTGATAACTGTAGAAGTTTGGCATTGTTGAGAAGCTCACCTGCTTCCTGAAGAAACGCAGCATATATATAACGAAAACCTCCTCCGCCAGTACCTATTTCTTCTTGCATTCTTACGATTTGACCTAAATAATGATTGGCTTTTTTAGTGCCTAATTTTTTTGGCCATTTCCTGATGTTCTTGGCCACCCAGCGCATGGCCTTAACACCAACAATGGGCACAGGGGCGGTCATGTCCCTACTCGTTTGCTTTATAGCTTTTATTATGGCGCTCTCCAAAGTTAGTTTTTCTGGAAAAGAGATAGGGTAGTACATATGTCCCTTGGGCGCAAAAGCTCCTTTTGCAAAGCGTACCTTATCCAGTTCCTTACTGGATAAACTGGTAACAGTTTCCATTACCGGGTCACTTATAAGGTAACGGTCACCTTCTTTTCCATAGACCACCATATTATGTGCGTTAAAGTGGAAGCGATACTCATCTGGAAAATAAATTAAATGGTAAACACCAACTTGTAACCCCACAGGGTTGTTGTTCAACAAATTCTGATCTAGCCTTGCTTTTGCCGTTTTTGGATTTTTAAATTTTTCTTTTTTCATTTTAATCCCAACACGCTTGGCAAATTTATTAAAGATAAATCCGGGCATGGAGCGATACGTAAAAACGGGAGCGTAGTTTACTTTTAAAAATGGCAAATAACTAAAAAGCAATCCAGAACCAATGCCAAAAACCATAGGTTCACTTACTTCAAAACCGTTGTGTCGCATAAGGTTGGAGACAACGCCATTTTCACAATGTGCAGCTTGTTTATGAGTAAAATCTATTTTAAGGTCTTCAGCCATTAATATCTTTTAATTGATCTATACTTATTTCAAATACATCTGCATATTTAGCAAGTGTTTTATTTTTTAATCGTTTAAAAACTCTTGGTTTAAAATGTCTTTTAACGCGCCATTGCCACATGCCAACATAACTGGAGAGTACGGGAACGTCCATTTTATGCAGTTCCATGTAGTACGGTATTGGACTGGTTTCATTGTTAAAAACCTTTTCTTTGGCAAGTGCAATACGTTCCTCTATTTCTTTTAAGGCATTGTCCAGTGCTATTGTCTTAGGGTCCCATCCAGTGCTTAAAGAGGTCGTATATTTACCATTTTCATCTACGGCATAAACCATCTCCCGAATATTGGCAGAAGCCAAATTACTTTTGTCTTGTGGTACTTCCTCTTTTTTCACTTGGACAGTTTCTAATAATTATACTTTAAAAATACAGTGGTAAAGCTATGAATTACTTCTTAAATTTCGTGGATAAGACAATTTAAGACACAATCTACAATTAAATCATCATTTCTAAAAGTAGAAGAGCTAATGGTGCAAATACTAAGTTGGTCCGTGTCATACCTGCTTATTAGTTTCGCTTTCGTGACCAAAGATTCTCCAACTTTGGGCAATTGATGAATTTTTACTGTTTTAATGGCACTTATATATCCTATTAAATTATTGCTCGTGCCCTCAAGATCTTCGTCATCATAGTAACTCTGACCAACAATGGCAGAACAGGTTTGTGCCGCATTTTCAATTAGTCCTGCTTCCACAAAACAATTGTTTTCAATAAAAATACATTCATTGTTGATATGGAATTCGGTAATTACAGAAGTATTGTCAATAAAAGGCATGTTACTGACCAATAGCATGGGAGGTCGGTGGGGCAAGAATTTTCTAATATCAATTTTTCGCTGCCCTTTTTCCATACCTATGTAGCCAATGCCGTTTTTATTTCACTACTTGCTATTAGGGTATTACCGCACTCTATTTTTGCTTTTACCAAGGTAACACCCATGATATCATGTAGGATGTTTACCGTAGTTAGGAGTTCATCGCCTAATTTGGGTAATGCAAAAATCTCAGCTTTTTTTATGGCACCAATGTAGCCTACGGGGGCCGCTTCATTTTTTAAATAATACGTGTAACCTTTGTGCATAGCTACCGTTTGGGCCATATTTTCTACTAATCCAGGTTCTTGAAACTCATCGGATAAATAAAAAAGATTATCCTCGGTAATCGTTAA
Organism: Maribacter sp.; assembly: GCA_965662155.1. GTDB lineage: Bacteria > Bacteroidota > Bacteroidia > Flavobacteriales > Flavobacteriaceae > Maribacter. The sequence goes on from CBFIGW010000027.1 coordinate 18,329, forward strand.
GCCTGAAACAATTTCATTTTCGGAGTAATGATGTAACTTATCCACCATAACAAATGGCCATTTTTGTGGAATAAGATCGTTCACAAAAGCAGCATTGGTTATAGGTGGTTGTACTTGACTCATTTAGCAAACCGTTAAATAGGCATACATATAGGAAAAGCGGGCACTTTCTGGAACATGTAATAAAATTTTGTCACCTTTTTTTAGTTTGCCCGAAGCTACCAGTTCTTCTAACATCACATAGATTGATGCTGCACCAATATTACCTACATTTTCTAAATTTAAGAACCATTTTTTCCAAGGCATTGGAATACCTTGGTTTTGCATTTCTTTATAAAGTCCTTCCTTAAAATAGTATGAAGAGATATGCGGTAAATAGTAATCTACATCATCCGGACCAATACCGTGTTTAATATAGGTTTGTTTTAAACTATCTACACCTTTTACCAAGATATTACTTCCTAATAATCGTGTGTCTTGTTTCATGGCGAATAAGGACATTTTCCCCCATTTTTTGGCAGGAAATTCACTCCATGGTCGTAAATGCCCGTTGTCTTCTTTTTCTCCGCCAGCATACATACATGCTTCTATTTCATGTGCGTAGGAATAACCATCTATCCATTCAATTTTTAATGGATTTGGTCCATTTGGTTCATTTTCCAATAACACGGCACCAGCGCCATCGGAAAGCATCCACCTTAAGAAGTCTTTGTTAAAAGCCAACATAGGATTATCCTCCAGATCTTTTAGGTGTTCCACTTCATCTTCAAAAACATCACTTCTCATCCAGGATGAGGTTCGTTCGGACCCCGCACATACTGCATTGTCTACTTGTTCTGCCATAACAGAAAGATAACCGTATTTAAGAGCGCTCATTCCCGAACAACAAGCTCCTGAAGGTGAGTTTATTTCTATAGTACCATTTTTTAAAAAACCATGAACCATGGCAGTATGGGAAGGTAATATCTGATCTGGGCTAGAGGTGCCACAGGAAAGGAGTTGTATGTCCTTTGTTGTGAAATTGTTATCGCATAATTGTTCAATAGCTTCCTTGGTCAACTCTGCATTGTTATGGGTTGTCTCGCCATTATCATCAATGGCATAGTACCTCTGTTTAATTTGGTTGTTTCTTAAAACAATACGACGTGCTTTTGATGCCTTACCATCAATGAAGCCTAGCTTATTCTCCATTTCTTCATTGGTAACTGGCTTATTGGGTAAAAACTTTGCAATCTTTGTTATAAATACGTCCTTCATTAATTCTCTTTTAAGGCTACGGAGGAATAGTAGGCCTTGTCAATATTTCTTCGTTTATAGCTTGGCAAATAAGTGATCAAAAATACGACAAAAACTATTGGTGCTATGACCCATATGGCAAATAACAAATAAATTTTAAAGAAACCAATCCATTTCAATCTATCTGGATTTCCCGGACCACCTTTCTTAATAATATGGTTGGCCCATTTAGAAAATAATATGTTTCCCCGTTTATCTGTCATCACCAAAAACGGATTTACTTTTACTCCATCAAGATGTATTATTTCCTCTTGTAAAGTTGAGAAATCATTGAAAATAAGAGCCTTTTTTATTGGGCTGCCAAATTTGTCCGCATTGGAAATGTCAGTATCTGAAACTCCCGGTTTTGGGAAAACCCCTAGATAGCGATCTTTTCTGCCTGAAAACATCCAATGAGATATGGTAATAACGCTAACATGATTGATATGGCGGTCTACCAATGCAATATGGCCTACCAGGTTGGCGCCAATTTGGTGCAACTGCCTTTTCATTTTTTCCTGTGCCTGTATCCACATATTCCTACACGCCAAAATGGTAACCACTGGCATGTTTTTTAGTAATGTGGTAGCGTATTCGGATTTTAAAAATGAATTGATAGGAATTGATGGTGTTAAGTACCAAACTTGGTAGCCAAGAATTACCAAGTCATACGACTTATCTAAAATATCTTTAGAAGGGGCTTTGAAATCCCGAGGTATTTGTAAAAAAGATTCTGGAAAGGCATCATAAAATTTTTCTTGCTGCCATGGGAATTCAAATATTGGCTCTGGAATAATTTCATAATATGTTATGATGACATCTTCTCCATGAATATGTTTGGCCACATTGTCCAAAATTGTACGAAGCTGCCCAGTTTGGGAATAATAAATAATTAAAACTTCTTTCATGGTTTGCTGTTGTCCTTCCAAAAATCAAAATAATTAAACCATTGTAATGGATATTTGTTAATCATCCATTCCATACATGCGATATATTCCTTTAGTAGCGCTTGTGGATCTCTTGCCTTTGCTACGGCCTGTCTTGCATATAAATGGTATTCTTTTCTTGGGCCTTTCATCACATATACAAATAAGACAGGTACTTTTAATCTGGTGGCCAATAGATAAGGGCCTAGCGGAAAACAGGCTTCTTTTCCCAGAAACTTTTCTTTTAAGACTTTGGTACCTGGCAAATACCGATCTCCCGTAAAAACGACCAGACCACCCTGGTCTAGGGCCGAATGTATTTCAAAAATATGGGACATGTCATCTTTTACAACAATAAATTTCATGGAAGATTCGGATACAATGCCATCCATATATTCTTTTATATTCTCATGTTCGGCATGGGTGGTTACCATATAAATTTTAGAAATGGAATATCTATCTTCCAAAAAATATTGGGACACCTCAAAATTCCCAAGATGACCGCTAATCAGTATACCACCTTTGTTCTGTTTTAGTAAATGATCTATATGAGCTATCCCATCATGGCTATAATCATATTTATGCCTGAATTTTGTGCTAATGGCCACACGATCGGTAAGTACCTTGCCCAACATCAAATAACTTTTGTAGATATGAGCAATACTTTTTAATACAGGATATTTTAATCTTTTATTGAAATAGATATAAATGGCCCTGGAACTTTGGTAGGAGAAAATGAAATAGTAGGCCACTACAAACCTTAAAATAACGTATGCGGCACCTATTCCAAATGTACTGAGAAAGAAGATATACAGTTTATAACCTAAAACAGTGCCTTTAGATTTTCCTTCCCATTCGGTAGCCATGTATATTGGTTGTTAGGATTGGGTTTAATCCAATTTGTTTTCAATAAGATTATAAAAATCCTGTAATGTAATAATGTTCGTGAAATCTTCACCAACAAGTTTTACGCCAAAATTGCTTTCTACAGCTACTACTAAGTCTACAAAGTCTAAGCTATCAAGGCCAATAGCTTCTTTTAAATTTGCGCCTGGTACTAATTCTTCAGCTTCAACTTCAAAATCATCTATAAGAAAGTCGTTGGTTTTTTCAATTATGGTTTCCTTGGTCATCATCTATGGCTAACATTTTTTTACAATCAAGGCGGAATTTGTTCCGCCAAATCCAAATGAATTTGACAAAAATACATCAATTTTTTTATCTACCGTTTTACTTGTAATGTTAAGTTTTAAGGCATCCTCATCAGGATTTTCCAAATTGATGTTCGGTGCTACAAAACTATTTCCCATCATAATCATGGAGTATATTATTTCACTGGCACCTGCCATCCAGCATTCATGGCCGGTCATGGATTTTGTAGAGCTAACCAATGGAGCGCTTTTGCCAAATACTTCAAAGATTGCCTTGGCTTCATTGGCATCACCAACTGGGGTAGAGGTAGCATGTGCATTTACATAGTCTATAGCGGAAGCTTCTAACTCTGCATCCGATAATGCTTTTTTCATCGCGCGAGCAGGACCTTCCACGTTCGGCGTAGAGATGTGCGCCCCGTTTGAGGAAAATCCGTAACCCACTATTTCACCAAGTATAAGTGCGCCACGCTTTATAGCGGACTCATAACTTTCCAATATAACCGTTGCGCCTCCGCCGCTAGGAATTAATCCGTTTCTATCACTATCAAATGGCCGAGAGGCTTTGGTAGGGTCTCCATCCCTTTTTGCAAATACACCGAGACCATCAAAACTAGCCATGGCAATATGATTTATTTCTTGTGCACCTCCTGTAATAATGCAATCCTGTAGCCCACTTTTTATTAAATGATATGCAATACCAATAGAGTGCGAACCACTAGCGCAAGCTGCGCTTAATGTGAAGTTTACACCCCGTAGTTTAAAAAGAGTGGATAGATTCATAGTTACCGTAGAATTCATTGCCTTGAAAATAGCGCCTGAACCTACGAGCATGGTATCGTTTTTTTCTCGAATGGTATCAATAGATTCTACAACGGATAATGCCGTGCTATCATTGCCATAAATAATACCTACTTCGTGTTCATCAATATAAGCTTGGTCAAGGTTTGCATTTTCCATGGCTTCTATAGTAGCCATATAAGCATACCTGCTTTCTTCGCCCATGCTGATTCTTTCTCTTCTTGAAAGTAGTTTTTTTAAGTCTGGATCCTCAACAAACCCTGTTAGAGGAGACCTATAGCCAAAATCGATTCTTTTTTGGTCTATGGTAATGCCCGATTTACCCTCGTAAAGGGATTTTTTAACTTCTTCCAAATTCTTGCCAATACAAGAATAAATACCCATGCCTGTTATTACTACTCGTTTCATTAACCCTTGCTTAACTTAAGAATAGATACCTCCGTTTATATTAATGACTTCACCGGTTATGTAAGATGATTTGTCCGATGCTAAAAACGAGACAATATGCGCCACGTCTTCTGGTTTTCCAAATCTATTTGCCGGAATCATTTTTTTAAGTTCTTTTTCATCCAATTCAGCAGTCATATCTGTGGCTATATAGCCAGGGGCAACTGCGTTTACCGTAACATTCCTTTTTGCCACTTCTTGTGCCAGAGCTTTAGTTGCTCCTATTACTGCACCTTTAGCAGCCGAGTAATTTGCTTGCCCTGGGGTGCCCTTTAAGCCAGATACCGAAACCATATTTATAATTCGGCCATATTTGTTCACTAATAATTTTTGTATGAGTGCATTGGTTACATTATAAAAGCCATTAAGGCTTGTGTCTATTACCGTGTTCCAATCTTCATTGCTCATCCACATGAATAGTCCATCTCTGGTAATACCCGCATTGTTTATCAATACTTCAATAACTCCATTTTTATTGGAATCCTGCCAGTTTTCCAACGTAGATTTTACAATTTCGGCATTGGTGACATCAAACTGTAATAATTCGCCCGTACCCCCGACTTCGGAAACCATTTGTAATGTTTCTTCTGCTGCTTTTTGGTTTCCTTGGTAATTAATGAGCAGCTTATAGTTTAAATCCTTTGCCAATTGAATACAAATTGCCCTGCCTATTCCTCTAGAACCTCCCGTTATAAGGGCATATTTAACCTTCTCTTCTTTCATCTACGTTTTTCTATCTAGTTTTTTACAAATGGCTCGGCATTCTGAAACCATTTATTTGCCAGAAGCTCCCCTTTTTCGTTAAAGAAACCCCAGCCTTTTTTAGATTTTAGTCTGGCTATGTTCCCTATAAAACCTTTATCGTTATTACCCGCCAAAAATGCTAATCCGGCTGTTATACTATAATTGGTCGGTATAATAATTGAGCCGCTCGTATTTATAAAACCCCAATCTTTGTCCTTAACTGGCGCCAGGCCATTTGCCGCAAATACTTCGGCGTCCCTATACTCAAAATCTATAACGGTTTCTCCCTTTGTATTTATGTAGCCCCAAGTTTTACCATTCGCTACTGGTGCCAAACCATTTGAAAATGCCCTTGCCTTATCAAAAGTAGGCGCAATTACCCATTCTCCTTTAGAGTTTACAAAACCCGTTTTTTTATCTTTTCTTGCATAGGTAAGACCAGAATCTCCATGGAAGTTCCAAACTTTATCGGCGCCGTTAATGATATTAAAAGAACCATTGTGAACGATACCAAAATCATTTCCTTTTTTCCCGTACACACCTGCCGTATTAAAAGTATTTCCTATTTCTTCATATTCGAATGGAATAATGGTTTCCCCCTTATCATTTATCATTCCCCAAAGTTCCCCTTTCCTAGCCTTGGCATAACCGTTTCTGAACTTTTTTATTTCGTCTAATGTAGGTTCTAGAACAATTTGTCCGTCGGTACCAATAAATCCAATTTTATCGTTTTGACGTATTAAAGCCACACCTCCTTCAAAATCATAGTATTTATCCGAATTGGGAACTTTTAACTCCTTTCCAGTTTTGTCAATATAACTCCATTGGTCATTCTTTAGGACTAAAGCATATCCAGAGCTAAAGTATTTAACCTTGTCATATTCTGGTTGTAATGCCCATTCACCTTGTGTATTAATAAAGCCCCAGCTTTTATCTTTTTCTACAGCGGCAAGACCTTCTGAAAAACTCTTTGATTTTTCAAATTGAGGTTGGATAACATATTCGCCAGACTTGTTGATATAGCCAAACAATCCATTTTCTCGAACCAATGCCAATTCCTGTGCAAAGGAAACAGTAAAACATAGGGTTAATAAAAAGCTTACTAGAGTTCTCATGATTTTTTATTTTGATGGTTTATAATATAGTTCTTTACTTCATTAACATAAGGATACATGACTTCATCCTTTTCAAACGGGGGAACTATGTTACGTATAGCATCGTACATTTTTCTGGTCTTCGCCGAGACTTTATCCTTAAATTCCAAATATTCTATGGCCTGTACAATAGTGATCATTTCTATGGCCACTACCTCAAAGGCATTTTCTATTACTTTTTTTGTTATCAAGGCGGCATTGGTCCCCATACTAACAATATCCTGATTGTCATTGTTGTTGGGTATGCTATGTACATACATAGGGTTGGACAGCATTTGATTTTCTGCAGTTGTTGATGTTGCCGTAAACTGTACGCCTTGCATACCAAAATTTAAACCTAAGGTACCTAAATTAACAAACGGGGGCAAGATGTTATTTAATTTTGAATTTAATAAATAATTTAATTGGCGTTCTGCCAACATACTCATTTTCGTAACAACAATTTTAAGCTTGTCCATTTCTAGGGAAACATAATCCCCATGAAAATTACCGCCATGGTACACATGTTTTTTGGCAACATTTACTATGGGGTTGTCATTGGCACTGTTTACTTCTTCAATTAATATTTTTTCGGTACTGTCCAATGTATCCAAAACAGGTCCTAAGATTTGCGGTACGCACCTAATAGAATAGTATTCCTGTACCTTTTCCTCGAAAACAGAAACCTCATCATTGCCTTTATATAAATGATGCTCCCTTTTTCTTGTTAAACTACTATCTTTTAAATGGCTGCGCATAGCACGTGCTATTTCTCTTTGACCTTCATGTTTTTTGGAGTCATTAAGTTCAAAAGATAAGTGGTCATCATAAGCTTGCATTATTTCATTGATTGCAGCCGAACAAGCAATTTGCCATTCTAACAATCTTCTCGTGTAAATTGCATTTATAATACCTATACCCGTCATCACGGAAGTACCGTTCATAAGGCCGAGCCCTTCCCTTAATTCAACTTTAATAGGTTCTATGCCTTCCAATTTAAAAACCTCGCTTGTAGGTCTTTTTTCTCCTTTATAGAAAACTTCTCCCTCTCCAATGAGTACCAATGCCAAATGCGCTAATTGTACTAAATCACCACTTGCACCAACACCTCCATGCTCAAAAATCAAAGGGATTATATCTTTATTAATAAGTTGGGACATTACTTTAACAACGGATACATGTACTCCAGAATGACCTAGGCCAATGGTGTTTAAACGAGCAAGCATGGCGGCTTTAACATATTTTGGAGCTAAGGGTTCACCGGTGCCCGAGGCATGACTTCGTATAAGGTTGTATTGTAATTCTAAAGTTGCAGAATCCTTTATTTTATATTGGGCCATAGGACCAAATCCCGTATTGACACCGTATATCACTTTGTTTTTTGAAAATTCCTTTAGAAAATTGAAGCTTTCTTCAACAATGTCTAATAGGTCCTGAGATAGTTTTATAGAGTTATTATCGAAAATTACCTCGTAAAAATCCTTTATTTCTAACCTTCCTTTAATTTCTGGCATGTATGGTTGATTCTGTCCTGTTTATATAATACCTTAGTCCTTGTTAAGGACTTAGTTCGCAAATTTAAAATTTTTAGTGAACTAGGTGAGTATTGTATCGCAAATAAAAAAAGATGCCTAGGGAAAAAGTAGATGTACTAATTATAGGTGCGGGACCTTCTGGTGCCGTGGCTGCCGCCTATCTCTTTAATGAGGGTGTTAAAGTAAGGGTGGTGGAGAAGAATTCCTTCCCGAGGTTTGTGATAGGAGAAAGTCTTATCCCTAGATGTATGGACCATTTTGAGGCTGTTGGACTAATCCCTTGTCTAGAAAAAAAAGGCTTTGAAGTTAAGACAGGAGCGCGATTTTTACAGGGAGCCAAGGCATGTGAATTTGACTTCAGTAAAAAACATACCGTTGGTTGGAACTGGACTTGGCAAGTACCTAGGGCCGAGTTTGATAAAACCTTAACGGATGAACTTATACAGTGGGGGGTGGCCATAGATTTTGAAAAGGAAGTTGTTGATGTAAAATTGAATAACGGTCAGTCATTAACAACCATAAAGGACAAGAGTGGCGAATTGTCTGAAATTGAAGCCAATTTTATTATTGATTCTAGTGGTTTTGGGAG
>CBFIGW010000028.1:0-26605 GCA_965662155.1 Maribacter sp.
ATTCCTGAGGCATTTGTATATCACAAACGACGTATTGACTGGAAAAAATTTTTTATACAGGTGAACAAATTTGGCATGGTAAGGCCAATATTAAATAAATGGCATCCTGAAACGATCAAATTAACCTATTGGTTTCCCACGGTGTTTATAATTGGTTTGTTGGTGTCATGTGTTCTACTTATCTGGAAAATTTGGTTACCGTTATTACTTTATGGACTGTATTTCTTGGTACTCTTTATGGATGCTTTACTAAAAAATAAAAGCCTGTTGGTATCTACATTAGCCCTATTTGCAGTTCTAGTCCAATTCACAGGCTATGGGTATGGTTTCTTAAAGTCCACCATTTATACTAATTTTAGTAATAAGTCACCAGAAAAGCTATTTCCAAAATTGTTTTTCACAATCAAATAAAATATTTTGATTTTAGAGCGGATAAAAACGGGTTTAAAAAAGAGAAAGGTCAAGATTTTCTTGATTTTTTTAGCACTTTCCACCTTGGCATGGCTCATAAATAATCTATCACGAACTTATGTTAGTACTACCACATTTTATATAGATTATAAAAACACCCCCGAAAATTATATATTGGATAAGCAGCCTAAGGAACAAATTGAAGTTCAAATAAAAGCGGTTGGTTTTCAGTTCTTAGGTTTTGGGATAAGAAAGAAAAGAATTCAGATAGACCTGTCCAAAGCAAAACGAAAGGATTCTTTGTTCTACGTACCTTTTGAAAATTTTGAAAAGCAAATAGCATCACAGATTTCAAGAAATATGGAACTATTGACATTCGATAGGGATACTATTTTTATGGATTTCATGGAGGTAGTCTCTAAAAAAGTTCCGGTAGTTAGCCGTATAAACTTTAGCTTGGCGAAAAACTATATGTTGGATGGAGGTATGGGTATCACACCTGATTTTATTACTATAAAAGGTCCAAAAACCCAGATAGATACTATTGAGAATGTTCGTACGGCACATTTGGAACTCTTAGAAATGGAAACCGATTTTACAAAGAAAATTGCTCTCGTAAGGTCAAAAGGGTTAAATAAGACTGTTTTTGAGCCCAATACCGTTACCATTACGGGCAAAGTACATCGTTTTTCAGAAAAAGTACTGTCCATACCGGTGACCATGATGAACGTGCCCGATAGTATAAAAGTACGGATGTTTCCGGATAGGGTAGACGTGGTGTGTCAAGGAAAATTGGAAGATTTAAAATCCTTGAAACCTTCAGATTTTATAATTTCTGCCGACTATCAGGATACCAAATCCTCTGATGATAATAAAAGGGCTATTAGCATCACCAAAGCACCTAAGAAAGTGAGTAATGTATCGGTAGATGTGCAGGAGGTGGAATTTATATTACGTAGGGAATGATAATAGTTGGGCTAACAGGCGGTATCGGTAGTGGTAAATCTACAGTCGGAAAAATGTTTAAAAAACTAGGTGTTCCTGTCTATAATTCAGATAAGCAGGCTAAAAAGCTAATGAACTCCTCTGAAAAAATCCGTAAAAAAATAATTGCCTTGCTAGGGGAAGGTGCTTACGAAGATAATCAACTAAATAGGCCTTATATAGCAAAGCAAGTCTTTGAAAATAAGGAATTGTTGACAGGTTTAAATAGTATCGTACATCCAGCGGTTAGAAAACATTTTATGAAATGGGCCGGTAAGCAAAAGTTTTCATATGTAATACAGGAAACCGCATTGCTTTTTGAAAATGATGCAAGGGATAATTATGATAAGGTGATTTTGGTTACAGCACCAAAACAAACCAGGATAGGTAGGGTGGTTAAACGAGACGGAACATCTGAAAATTCAGTTTTGGCGAGGATGAAAAATCAACTTCCTGATGACTTAAAATCAAAAAAATCAGATTTCGTTATTGAGAATATACAATTGGAGAAAACCTGGGAAAAGGTTATGGAGGTAAACAACGCCCTGCTTGAATATTGTTAGTATTCCACTTGATTTTAACATTTGTGTTAAGGTTTGGTTAAACGTACTATTTGCTTCCTGTTAAATCTTTAATTTTAACATTAAATGAATAAGAGGTTATTTGTGCTCTTAGTGATCTTAATGAGCCTTTCGCTTATTGGGTTGATATTTGTTCAAAGTTTTTGGATCAAGAAGTCGGTTGAGGATAAAGAGGAACAATTTACAAATATTGTTTCCGAAGCCTTAAACAGTGTCATTCAGAAAATTTCTGACAGGGAAACCAAGAATTATTTTGATAGATATTTACAAGCCAAAGATAGTGTTGGTGAACTAAAGGAAACACAGCTTACCAATTTCTTCTTTATTGATAGAGATGTCAATTCTAACGAGATATTATTGTATGAACATGGTATCTTAGAAGAAGATTATGGTATTTCATCTACGTTCTTTGATAATGGTGATAATAATGACACCACATTTATAAGAAATTATACAAGTAAACGAACAACGTCCATATTTAAGGAAGACTTTGATTTGGATGGAAAAGGGTATAGGTTAACACCAATACAGCGTGTTGAAAAAATTGGAGGCCTTTCTAAAATGGAGAAGGCTGCAATGGAAGAAATGTTCAGCACTTTTGCGAAAAGGGTACCAATACACAAACGTGTTTCTACACAAGAGATAGAACTTTTGGTTCAAAGGGAGTTAGAGAACAGAGGTGTAGCTATTGATTTTGAATATGGTGTGTTTAGTAATGGGCTACCAACAAAAGTGAAGTCCAAACGATTTAAAAATGTTCAGTCAAATATTTACAAAGCACCTATGTTTGTTGACTTTGAAGGGAATTCCAACTTTGATTTACTGGTATCTTTCCCTATGCAAAAACGTTTTTTAGTTAAATCTATATTACCACTGGCATTGTTGTCGCTGTTATTTACATTGATAATTGTGATTGCCTATTCTGGAGCAATTTATCAATTAATACGGCAGAAGCAGATTTCTGAAATCAAAACAGATTTCATTAATAATATGACACACGAATTTAAGACGCCTATTGCAACTATAAATTTAGCCGTAGAAGCCATTCGTAATCCAAAGATAATTGGAGACCAAGAAAAAGTGAGCCGCTATCTTCAAATGATTAGGGATGAGAATAAACGAATGCATGCACAGGTAGAAAATGTACTGCGGATATCTAAATTGGAGAAAAACCAGCTAGACATAAGTAAGGATAGGGTAGATGTTCACGACATAATTAATGATGCAATCACACATGTAGAGTTAATAGTAGCTGATAAAGGCGGATATATAAATACGCATTTGGATGCGAGCCGTTCAGAAGTATTGGCAAATGAAATGCATTTTACAAATGTAATCGTAAACATATTGGATAATGCCGTTAAATACTCAGAGGAAGCACCGAAGATTGATGTGTTTACGGAAGAGGCGAAAAATTATATAATTATAAAAGTTCAGGACCAAGGCGCCGGGATGAGCAAAGCTGTGTTAAAACGGGTTTTTGAAAAGTTTTATAGAGAGCATACAGGAGATATACATAACGTTAAAGGACATGGTCTAGGTCTGGCATACGTAAAGAAAATAGTAGATGATCATCAAGGGGAGGTTTATGCGGAAAGTGAAAAAGGAAAAGGAAGCACTTTTTATATTAAACTGCCGTTAATTTAAAAAAATTATGGAAACAATAAATAAGAAAATACTTTTGGTAGAGGATGATCCAAATTTTGGAATTGTTCTTAAAGATTATCTGTCGATGAACGATTTTGACGTAACATTGGCAAAAAATGGTATGGAAGGATTTGAAAAATTCAAAAAGGATAATTATGACATTTGTATATTGGATGTGATGATGCCTTATAAAGATGGATTTACCCTTGCCAAGGAGATACGTGAGAAAAATGAAAACGTACCTATAGTTTTCTTAACGGCGAAAACCATGAAAGAAGATGTTCTTAAAGGTTATAAAGCAGGTGCGGATGATTATTTAAATAAACCATTTGACTCTGAAGTGTTATTGATGAAGCTTAAAGCAATACTTCAAAGAAAAGCATCTAATAGTTTAGCGGACAGCAAGAAATTTGAATTCGTAATTGGCGGGTTTCACCTTAATTCTAAACTTAGGATATTACGTTATAAGGATGATGAACCCATTAAATTGTCTCCAAAAGAAAATGAATTACTTCGTTTATTGGCATTGCATGAGAATGATTTGATGCCAAGGGAATTGGCACTTACCAAGATTTGGAGAGATGACAATTATTTTACATCTAGAAGTATGGATGTTTATATTGCCAAGTTGCGTAAGTATTTAAAACGTGATGAAACAGTAGAAATTTTGAATATTCATGGAGAAGGTTTCCGTTTGGTAATAAAAACAGAAGACGAGTAGTATTCGTATTGCTTATAAAATGTAAAAAGCCTTCCTAATGGGGATGCTTTTTGTTTAGATACATTGTAGTATGATCTGAATAATTTTATCCGGAGAATACTTAATGGCAACAGTTATGGCGTCCTCAGGTTTTTCTAAAGTTTCAAATTGTGATTGTAATAGCTCTTTTGGCATAAAATGACCACTTCTTTTTGAGAGTCTATCACTAATCTCATCTATGGTACCATCTAAGTATACAAATCGGTAAGAATCTTCTAGATTATTACTTAATAATGCTCTATAAGCTTGTTTTAAAGCCGAACAAACAATTACGGCTCCTTCTTGTTTGTGTGCAACCGCAATGGTATTCAAGGTTTCTAGCCAACTTTTTCTATCGGTATCGTTTAAGGCTTGCCCGCTGGACATTTTTGCAATGTTTGAAGGTGGGTGGTAGTCATCACCGTCAAAAAAAGGAACCCCCAATGTATTTGCCAAGAGTTTTCCAATAGTTGATTTTCCACTACCTGATACTCCCATTACATAAAGTATTAGCGGTTTATTCATTATTTATAAATTTAATTTGTTCATTAATTTGGTCGGTGACTTCCTCTAAATTATAATCGGCAGCTATCCATAAGGTGTCCTTGTTTTTCTTGAACCAAGTTAATTGGCGTTTGGCAAAACGACGTGTATTTTTTTTGATTTCTGAAACCGCAAATTCTAATTCCCAATTCCCATTTAGGTACTCAAACAATTCTTTATAACCTACGGTTTGTAAAGCGTTTAATCTCTGATGTTCTTGAAGTTTCTTTACTTCTTCCAATAAACCGGCTTGCATCATGATGTCTACCCTGGTATTGATATTATGATAAATATTTTCCCTTTCGGCTATAATACCAATGGTTATCACCTTAAATCTTCTCTTTGGTTTTGGTTTGTTTAAAAAACTTGAATAAGGTTTTCCACTGGATAGGCATACCTCCAATGCTCGGATTACACGATGTGGATTATGGATATCAATAGTTTTGTACTGTTCTGGGTCTAATTTTTGTAATTGATTTTGGAGTGATTCAATTCCATTTTTCTTGAAGCTTTGGTTAAGTTCTTCTCTAATACCCTTTTTTATTTCTGGAAAATAGTCAAGGCCATTAGTAACTGCATTTATATATAAACCACTACCACCCACCATTACTACTACATTATTGCTTTTAAAAAGGGTGTCTAATGTGGCGATGGCCTCACGTTCGTAATCTCCAACTGTATAGGATTCCAAAATACTTTTATGTTGGACAAAATGGTGTTTGGCAGCTTTTAATTCATCATGGGAAGGTACGGCAGTGCCAATTTCCATTTCTTTATAAAATTGCCTTGAATCAGCAGAAATAATCTCAGTTGAAAAGTATTGTGCCAAAAGTATTGCCAGTTTGGTTTTTCCAATGGCGGTGGGGCCAACAACAGCTATTAGAACTTTATTCATTTAAGATACTTCCACAATTATAACAATGTTTTGCATCGTCTCTATGACCTTCTTTGGCACAAGTGGGGCAAGCTTGCGTGTTTACATGAACAAAATGCTCTACACTTTCGTCACCCGATACGTTTTTGGCGCGTTTTCCAAACTCAACAGTGACAATTCCTGTAGGAACGGCGATAACTCCATAACCTAAGAGCATAATGATAGTTGCTATCAATTGGCCCTGAGGGGTCATCGGGGCAATATCCCCATAGCCAACGGTAGTTAGCGTTACAATGGTCCAATATATGCTTGTGGGAATGCTGGTGAAACCTGCCTCATCTCCTTCTACATAATACATTAGTGTTCCTAACATAACTGAAATAATAAGCACTGCGAAAAGGAATACTGTAATCTTGGCCCTACTTGCTTTTAAGGCTTTTTTTAGCTGGGACGCTTCTCCTAAGAACTGAACCAGTTTTAAAATCCTAAACACCCTTAATAGTCGGAATGCCCTAACGGCCAATAAAACTTGTGAGCCCGCTAAAATATAGGAAAGGTATAATGGTATGGTGGATAAAAAATCGATTATACCGTAAAAACTGAATATGTATTTAGTAGGTTTCTTTATACAAATAATTCTGGCAATGTATTCTATCGTAAAGAAAATAGTCACGGCCCATTCAAGTGTCAATATTGTTTTGTGATACTCCGCATCAATGCTCTTTACACTTTCCAGCATTATTAAAAGTACACTGAAAAGAATAATGATGATTAGAATAAGATCAAACCATTTACCCATAGGGGTATCGGCTTCATAAATAATCTCATGGAGTTTACTTCTCCAATTTAATTTGGATTTTTCTTCTTTCAAAGGTCTGTGTTCAGTGAAATGGTCTTAATAATTCTTTTTTTTCTTAAATAGGATTCAATGATAAAGTTAGCATTTTCAGTACCATTCATTGGTGTTATCAGTGATTCTAATATATGAATATTATTTATTTGATGGTTTAGGTCGTAATAGCCAACACCTACAAGAGAACCTTTTCTTATCAGTATCACGCTATTTTCACCAATTTCACGTCCTTTATCTATAAGTAAGACATCTTTATCTTTAAGACTGTACTTGTCTAAAGCCTGGGCTACCCGTTCATTATACGTGTTTATGTCTTCTTTCTTAATGCAGGCACCATAACACTTGCCTTCTGTATATTTTGAACAGTTGTTTTTAGCTTCACTTAATCCGTTTACCTTATCGCATAGTTGAAACTCCTTGGTTATTTTAAACAGATGGTTTTTAGCACTAAACTCACCATTAAATCTCCCCCATTTATTTAAACTTTTTGTGTATTCTATAACACTTAACGTATCATAACCCGTGGCATCCGTAATCTTGGCAATAGCGTGGGTGTACATTCTTTTTCTAGGTATTCTATTGAATTTTGGTCTGTTCTTAAGCAATTCTTGATACTCTTTTATATGTGCCACTAATTCGCTTCCGGTTTTTTCAAAAGTTACTTTTTTGGTATCCTTGATCAATTTCCTGGAGCTACTTCCGCTTTTTGTAAAAAGTTGGTTTACCTTTTTCTTTATATCGGTACTTTTAGAAAGGTATATAATATCGCCATCCTTATTATGTAAGTAAAATAGGCCCGTTTCATTGGGCATGCTTCTAACAATATCCAGTTGTTTTTCAGAAAGCTCACCATGAGTCTCCTTTCTGATAACATCTTGAACGATTTTTTTCTCGGAGTCTTTAGCCAGGAGCAACTTAAATAATTTAACAGTGGCCAAAGCATCTCCGTTAGCCCTATGTCTATCACTAACGGGAATACCTAAAGATCGAACCAATTTCCCTAAACTATAAGATTCGGCATCGGGGAGTAGCATTTTTGATAAATCTACCGTACACAAGGTCTTTCGTTCAAAATTATACCCTAAACGCCTAAATTCTGTCCTTAGGATTCGATAGTCAAATTGTGCGTTATGCGCAACAATAACAGTGTCGTGGGTTATTTCAACGATACGTTTTGCCACCTCATGAAATTTTGGTGCCGTGCGAAGCATTTTGTTGTTGATTCCGGTTAGATTAACCACAAAAGGTTGTATTTCTTTTTCAGGATTCACTAAACTAATAAAAGAGTCTACTACCGAATGACCATCAAATTTATGTATTGCAATCTCTGTGATGCCCTCCTCATTGTATTTTCCACCCGTCGTCTCAATATCCAGTATTGTGTACATATAAAGTTTTAAAAAGTATAATAAATCCCTATTATGATCAAGATTTTGTATTAGTAATTTCTAGCTCCAAAAATACTGCTTCCAACTCGTATCATGGTACTACCTTCTTCAACAGCTATTTTATAATCACCGCTCATACCCATAGAAAGAACACGCATAGTATCAATTTTTAATTTAAGTTTTTCAAAAATGCTATTTAAATTTTGAAACTCTTTTCTAACCTGATTCATATTATCGGTAAATGTGGCCATACCCATTAAACCAACAATTTGAATATTGTTAAGTGCTCTGAACTCAGGATTATTGACCAAATCCAATAACTCATCTTCATCGAAACCAAATTTGGTATCTTCTTCAGCAATGTGCACTTGTAATAAGCATGAAATATTACGATTGTGCTTTTTGGCTTGTTTATTAATTTCTTTAAGTAGTTTTAAACTATCTACCCCATGTATCAAAGATACAAACGGAGCCATGTATTTTACCTTGTTACGCTGGACGTGACCTATCATATGCCATTGAATATCTTTAGGCATATCTTCGTATTTCTGGGTCATTTCCTGAATTTTATTCTCGCCAAAAATTCGTTGTCCGGCATCATAGGCTTCCATAATGTTTGCCTTAGGTTTGGTCTTGGAAACTGCGACCAAAGTTATATGTTCTGGTAAGGAGTTTTTTATGGATAAAAGATTTTCGGCAATGGACATAATTTATTTAATTATAATTCTTAACCTCTTGTTTTGAATACATTAGGTTATTTTTTTTATTTCTTTTCGACCCTAGTGTTCCAGTAATCACTCTCTTTTTTAATAGGGGAGAAGATAGATTATTGGATTTGGTAATTCATTTTACTATTTAAAATTTTTAGCCAAAATGTAAGGTCAATAGTAGCGGTTACCTAAGTTCCCAAACTAAAGCAATAATACTGTTTATTATATTTTGTTGGTATCGAACGCAGCAATAATTCGTAATGCCACTTCCAACGCCTTTGTTCCTTGTTCCAAAGTTACTATAGGCGTAGTATTCTGGTTTATGGCATTAGCAAAAGATTCAAGTTCATCAAGTATTGCATTATTTTCCTCTATTGATGGGTTCTCAAAATAAATCTGTTTTTTTACACCTTCTGCATTTTGTAGCACCATATCAAAATCACCTACTTTTTCGGGTGCATCCTTCATTTTTACCACCTCTACTTTTTTCTCTAAAAAATCAACCGAGATATAGGCGTCTTTCTGAAAAAACCTGGATTTCCTCATGTTTTTCAATGAAATTCTACTAGCGGTTAAATTAGCTACACATCCATTTTCAAACTCTAGACGCGCGTTTGCAATATCGGGTGATTGACTAATAACTGAAACACCACTGGCATTTATTTGCTTTACCTCGGATTTAACAACACTTAAAATTGCATCTATATCATGTATCATTAAATCTAATACCACGGGTACATCCGTTCCTCTGGGGTTAAATTCAGCTAGTCTATGTGTCTCAATAAACATGGGTTCCTGTATGTTCTCCTTTACTGCTATAAATGCAGGGTTAAAGCGCTCAACGTGTCCAACTTGGCCTTTTACATTATTGTCTTTGGCAAGCTTAACTAAACTCTCTGCTTCTTCTAAGGTATTTGTAATGGGCTTTTCTATAAAAATATGCCTCCCTTTTTCAATTGCTTTTTTGCCACATTCAAAATGCGATAAAGTAGGGGTAACAATGTCTATGACATCTACATTATCTATAAGTTCATTGATATTATCAAAATAAGTATACCCAAATTCTTCGGCTACTTTTTTCCCATTTATTAAATCGGCATCATAAAATCCGATTAGATTATATTTTGGGGATTGGTTTAAGAGACGTAGATGTATTTTACCTAAGTGTCCTGCCCCTAAAACGCCAACTTTTAGCATGTTTTATTCTTTTTTTCAAAAATAAGCATACTTTGTAAGTTAACGGAATCGCATCATACTAAATTAAATGATTTCATTATAGTTTGTTTTTAGTCTTCCTAGATAAAGAGAACTTTGCTAACTTTGATTTCCAAACCAACTACCATTGAAAGATACCTTAAAACATAAGGGAATGCGCAATAAACTGGCGCAAATACTTATAGATAAAGGAATTAAGGACAAAACTGTTCTTGATGCCATTAGAGACGTCCCTAGACATTTGTTCATGGATAGCAGTTTTGAAGGGCACGCCTATCAAGACAAAGCCTTTCCTATTGCTGCAAACCAGACTATTTCGCAACCGTATACCGTAGCTTTTCAAACTGAATTATTGCAACTTACACCAAATTGTACGGTGCTTGAAATTGGCACTGGTAGTGGTTATCAAACAGCTGTGCTTTTAAAATGCAAGGCTAAGGTGTTTACTATAGAACGCCAATTGGAGTTATTTAAAAAGACCAACATTTTTTTTAAGAAAATGGGGTTTAGACCTAAAAAATTTATTTTTGGTGACGGTTATAAAGGCCTGCCTGAAGAAGCACCTTTTGATCGTGTAATTGTCACCGCAGGAGCGCCAGAAGTTCCTAAGGCATTATTGTCTCAATTAAAAATAGGAGGTAGGCTTGTTATTCCTGTTGGTTTTGAAAATCAGATAATGACATTATATGTTAGAAAGTCTGATAAGGAATTTGAGAAAAGTGAGTACGGCTCTTTTAAATTCGTGCCTATGCTGGTAAACAAAAACTAATTCTAGTTATTAAAATTCTTTTTGATTCGGTCAAGGTTTCTCTTGTTATCTCGGTCCTTAATATTTTCTCGTTTATCGTATAGCTTTTTACCTTTTGCCAATGCTATTTGTATTTTGGCCAATCCACGATCATTAAGAAATAACGTAAGCGGTACTATGGTCAAACCAGAGGTTTTAACCTCTTTATGTAATTTTTTCAGTTCCCTCTTATTTAACAATAACTTACGCTCCGCCTTAGGTTTATGGTTGAAGTGGGAAGCATGTGAGTATTCATCTATTTGCATATTTATGACAAAAAGCTCTCCTTTTTCATTAAACTCGCAAAAACTTTCGGAAATAGAGGCCTTACCATACCTAATGGATTTTATTTCCGTACCAGCCAATACGATACCTGCAGTGAATTTGTCCAATAGCTCATATTCAAAACGAGCCTTTTTATTTTTTATGTTGATGTTTTTTTGCATGTGCTACAAAGGTAAGAACAATTGTGTAATCCGATTTGTTTGACGTAAATTAAACGGATAAAATTGTAATGAATTTTGCTTTAACCCGATTAACGATTAAAATAAACCCATGAATAAATTAATTGCGCTGTTTTCCATTGTTTTGATTATTTCTTGTAAGGATTCAAAATCTGTAATTTCTGCCCAAGAAATTGTAAATAACAGCATACAGGTAAGCGGTGGTGAAAAGTATACTAAAAGCAATATTGCTTTTGATTTTAGGGATATCCACTATACTTCTGAAATTAATGGTTCAAAAGAAGTGCTTAGTAGGGTTATCACGGAAGATTCTGTTGTAATAAAAGATGTTAAGACTCCCAATGGATTCCAACGTTTTGTAAATGATAGCTTGGTGCAATTGGCCGATACTACTGCAAATAAGTATGCAAACTCAGTAAATTCCGTACATTATTTTTCCAAACTACCTTATGGTTTAAATGACAGGGCGGTTAATAAAAAGTTTTTGGGTAAGACAATGATCAATAATCAAGAATATTATAAAGTAGAAGTTACATTTCAACAAGAAGGTGGCGGTGATGATTTTGACGATATATATGTATATTGGTTTAATAGTAAAACGTGGAAACCGGACTACCTTGCCTATGAATTTCACGTAAATGGTGGTGGACAAAGGTTTCGTGAGGCTTTTAACGAACGATATGTTGGTGGGTTAAGGTTTGTGGATTATAACAACTTTAAACCTCTTGAAAATGGCAGTAGTATTTATAATATTGATGCGCTTTTTGAAAAAAAAGAACTTCAATTATTGTCAAAAATAGAGCTCGAAAACATTAGGGTTAATCCGGGCAATTACAATTAAATTTTAATTTACTCACAGAACTTTTGTTCCCTATAATTTGAACAATAAACAAGGTTCCGTTTTCGCTGTCGTCTATTTGAGTATATTTTTCTTCACCTATTAATTGATTGACAAAATTAGGCGTAGTATTGCTGTGGCCTACCACCAATACTTTCTTGTTTAAATTTTCTTTTTTAAATAGATTAAAGTCAATAGTTCTAGGGTCGTAGTATTGAACATCTATATTTTTTTTCACGGAAGTTGGTGCTGCAGTCATTGAAGTACGGTTGTAATCTGTAGAGTAGATAGCATCTAATTCTACTTCATCCAGTATTTCTGCCCAGTGCATAGCCCTTCCTAACCCCTTTTGGTTGAGTTCGGGATCCGCATCTTCCGGATTGCTCCTATCCTTTTCTGCATGTCTAATTAAATAGAACGTAGAGCTATCTTGAGTTGCTTCAATTGGCTTTTCTTCGTTACATGATAAGGTTATCGCAAAGAGGCAAAATGCCAAAATCTTCAATGATTTCATCTTTAATAGTTTTGTTTGGATATTATTAAAACTAAAATTACTGCAAAATAGTACGCTTAGAACTGTATTTTTTGTTTTTTTGCATATGAGAAATTTTTGTGGGGCACTTCTTATTGGTTTTGTAGTTTTAGGTTTGAAAGCCCAAGAGGCTGTATTACCTAGTGATTTTAGGCAACAGAACCTTACCGAATATAATTCTAGCCTGTTAAACCCCGCTTTAGCTTTAGATAGAAACAATGCCTCTTCACTGGCCTTTTGGAGTAGATGGCAATGGCAAATCTTTGATGCGGACCCAACTTCTTTATTTTTAAATTATACAGGAAGGTTGAACGAATCCTCGGTAGTTGGGGTAGGTTTTTTTCAACATAATACAGGAGCCTTTTTAAATACCGGAGGTGTAGTTAATTATGCCTATAATATTGAACTTGGCCCGAAAGCGACGTTAGGGGTAGGTTTAAATGTTTTCGCTTTTAAACAAAAGTTGGCCGATACTCGGTTTTTTATTCCTAACCCTATACAAACGGAGCCCGCTAATGACTTTGTTTTGCAAATGGCACCAGGTATTAATCTTAAGATCGATAGATTTAGTATTGGTTTTGCTTCCGAAAATCTATTTGATTATAACTTTAGTACCAACGAGAGGAACACCAGTCCGGATGAACGGATTGTTTTTGGTTCCGCTAGTTATGATTTACCTATTTCAATTTTAAGCTCGGATAACAATTCTGTTTTACGACCAACAGTTTATTTTAAATCTATTCCTGGATTGGATACCCAAATAGGTGTTAACTCATTATTAAGTACAAATAAGTACTGGGCGCAAATTGGGTATAATAGTTTTTACGGAATTTCAGGTGGAGTTGGAGGAAGGTTTTTTAAACGATTTTCTTTTGGTGCGGTAGTTGAATTTGGTGTTAGTCCAGACCTTAATGGACAAGACCCTTCTTTTGAGTTGGTCACTTCATACAAATTAGGCAAGATAGGATCGGAAGAAGTAGCACCTACAGAAGAATTAATAGCGGTAGTGGAAGACGAGAAAAATGAAGAAACACCGGAAGAAGACATTGAAGAGACTGCAGAGTTGACAAGGGCTGAGAAATTGGCCATTAGGCAAGCAGAAAAAGAAGAAGAGCGATTGGCCAAAATTAATCTTAAGAAAGAAAAAGATTCTATTAGGGAAGCCAACCGACTTGCGGCGCTTGCGGAAAAAGAAGCCAAGTTAGATGCTGAAAGAGCCGTAGAGATACAAAAAATGAAAGACGAAAAAGAAGCACTTGCAAAAGCAGAAGCGGCAAATCAAAAACAAAAGCAAGATTCACTAAATGCAATCAAAATTGCTAGGGAAGAAGCATTGGCAATAGAATTAAAAAGAAAAGAAGATTCCATTTCAAGTGTACAATTGGCAGAAAAAGCAGCTGCGGAAAAGCAGGCAGAATTAGAGCGTTTGGCGCAAAAGAACGAGGTAATAACGCCACAAGCAGGAGAAAAGTACGAAGAGGTAGCTAAGCAAGGTGAATTAGAGCCAGGGTATTATCTTATTGCGAATGTATTTGGCACAAAACGCTATTTCGATGCGTTTATGGTGGACCTTAAGAAAAAAGGCTTAGCACCAGGTTCGTTCTATAGAGATTTAAATAAATATAATTATGTGTATCTAGCTAGATATGATTCTATTAGTGAGGCAAGAAAAGCACGTGACTCTAATTTTAATGGTAAATATGCTGAAAAAACCTGGATTTTCAGGGTAGTAGGGGAATAAATAGAATAGGTTTACTTTTTATGCTAATTACATAGTTTGGGTATTGTTACATCAACCTAAACCAGCTCCTTTTTTATTAAAACACTTAAATAAGAAATCGTATTCAGTAAATACTTACGGTCTTTCATGATTGTAGCCATTGCAATGGCCCCCTGTATCATAGTTAATAACTGTTTGGAAAATTGCAACGGTGTAACAGGTAATTTAATTTCGCTTTGGTTTACGCCATTTTCTAGTACTAATGCAATTTTTCCTTCAATCTCTTTAATGGTTTCTTTAGATGCAGCAGCTAATAGTTTGTTGTTGTGCTGAGCGTCCATTCCAACGTTTAAAATGGGGCAACCTCCCATTTTTAGAGTGAAAGTGTCATATTTCTTATAAAAATCCAGGAGGTTTTCAAGTTTACCCATAGTATTTCCTGGAGCTTGTAATACCTCGTCCAATGCATTCAGCAATATGTTGGAGTTATATTCAAAGGCAGATAATGCCAACGCTTCCTTGTTTTCAAAATTACCGTATAAAGCGCCTTTGGTTAAACCGGTTACCTCCGTAAGGTCACTCATACTAGTGCCTATATAGCCATGTTTGTTAAAAACAGGGGCAACGGTCTCTATAATAAAGGCTGCGGTTCGTTCGGCTTTGGTAGACATTTATCTTGGTTTTGTACGAATATAAAAAATCTATACTGTATGGTATATATTGTTTGTAAAAAAACTCCCTTAATTTTCATTAAGGGAGTTAAAGTTTATGCGTTTCCGATTAGATGACTAAATCATTTTGATTTCGGAATACTAGTTTACTATCAAATGCATCAAGAAGTACTACGCTATCCGCTTTAATTTCCCCGCTCAAAAGTGACTTGGACAAATTGTTCAATACTTCTTTTTGAATCGTACGTTTAACCGGTCTCGCACCAAATTGCGGATCATATCCTTTTTCTGCTAAAAAGTTTATAGCCTCTTCTGTAGCCTCTAAAACAATATTTTGTTTGTTCAGCATTTTCTTTAAACCTTCTAATTGTAGTTTTACGATCTCACGGATATTTTCCTGATTAAGAGGAGTAAACATAATGATATCATCTATCCTGTTTAGAAATTCTGGTCTAATTGTTTTGTGCAATAGTCCTAAGACCTCAACCCTGGCAGCTTCAGAAGCGCTGTAAATATCATCGGTATTTTCAAATTTCTCCTGAATAATCTGGCTGCCCATATTACTGGTCATTATAATGATAGTGTTCTTAAAATCCGCCACTCTACCTTTATTATCTGTTAACCTTCCTTCATCAAGTACCTGTAATAAAATATTAAAGGTGTCTGGATGTGCTTTTTCTATTTCATCCAAGAGCACAACAGAGTAGGGGCGTCTTCTTACGGACTCTGTCAATTGTCCGCCTTCGTCATAACCTACATATCCAGGAGGTGCGCCTACCAATCTACTAACCGAATGTCTTTCTTGATATTCGCTCATATCTATTCTGGTCATGGCGTTTTCATCATCAAACAAATAAGAAGCAAGCGTTTTGGCAAGCTCGGTTTTACCAACGCCAGTTGTACCAAGAAATAGGAATGAACCTATAGGTTTTTTCATGTCCTGCAACCCAGCTCTACTTCTTCTAATGGCATCGGAAACAGCCTGTATGGCTTCTTCTTGTCCAACTACTCTTTTATGTAATACTTCCTCCAATTTCAAGAGCTTTTCCCTTTCGCTTTGCAACATTTTTGTTACAGGAATACCCGTCCATTTGGCAACTACTTCGGCGATATCCTCGCTGGTTACCTCTTCTTTTATTAATGTACCTGCATCTTGTTGCAATGAAAGTTCCTCTTGTAAGCTTACCAAATTTTCTTGGGCCTCTTTTATTTTACCATATCTAATCTCAGCAACCTTGCCATAATCTCCATTTCTTTCGGCCCGTTCAGCTTCAGCCTTGAAGTTTTCAATATCCAGTTTTGTCTTTTGAATATTGTCTACGACTGATTTTTCACTTTCCCATTTTGCGAAAATTTCATTTCGTTCTTCCTTGACATTTGCCAATTCTAAATTTAATGCCTTGAGTTTGGATTTATCGTTTTCTCGTTTAATAGCTTCAATCTCAATCTCCAACTGCATTATTTTTCTGTCCAAAACATCCAATTCCTCTGGCTTGGAATTAATTTCCATCCTAAGCTTAGAGGCTGCCTCGTCCATTAAATCTATGGCTTTGTCCGGTAAAAATCTATTGGTAATATACCGTTGCGAAAGTTCCACAGCAGCAATTACTGCCTCATCTTTAATGCGTACCTTATGATGTGTCTCATATTTTTCTTTAATACCCCTTAATATAGAAATGGCACTTTCAGTATCTGGCTGGTCAACCACAATTTTTTGAAAACGACGTTCTAAAGCCTTGTCTTTTTCAAAATATTTCTGGTATTCGTCCAATGTTGTAGCACCTATAGCTCTTAGTTCTCCTCTAGCCAAGGCTGGTTTTAATATATTGGCCGCATCCATTGCGCCTTGGCCGCCACCTGCACCAACCAATGTGTGTATTTCGTCAATGAACAAAATTATGTCGCCCTCTGCTCCCGTTACTTCTTTTATTACAGCCTTTAGGCGCTCCTCAAATTCACCTTTATATTTGGCACCTGCAATCAGAGCACCCATATCCAAGGAATAAATAGTTTTGTCCTTTAGGTTCTCTGGAATATCACCTTGTACGATACGGTGAGCCAAACCTTCAGCAATTGCTGTTTTACCTACACCAGGTTCCCCAACAAGCATTGGGTTGTTTTTTGTTCTTCTAGATAATATTTGCAATACCCGTCTAATTTCTTCATCCCTGCCAATGACGGGATCTAATTTTCCTTTATCAGCTAAGTCATTTAGATTTTTGGCATATTTATCCAAAGAGTTGTAGGTTTCTTCAGCACTTTGTGAGGTAACATTACCGCCTTTCCTTAATTCACTTATCGCAGCATTTATATTTTTTTCTGTAACGCCTTGATCTTTTAGAATTTGTGAAATTTTACTTTTAGATTTAAAAATCGCCAAAAACAAATGTTCAATAGATACGAATTCATCATTCATTTGTTTTGCAATGATATTGGCATCGTTTAAAGTTTTACTAGCTTCTCTAGAAAACATTATATCTCCACCCTGTACTTTAGGGTAACTACTTAGTTCCTTGTCTAAAATCTGCTGAATTAAACTGTAATTGACACCTAGTTTTTTAATGATAAATGGTATTACGTTCTCATCCACCTCATGCATAGCTTTAAATAGATGTTCATTCTCTATCTGCTGGTGCTCCATAGATTGCGCAAGAAGCTGTGCCTGTTGAATGGCCTCCTGCGATTTTATTGTAAAATTATTGATGTTCATATGTCTTATTTTTAGTTTTGAATATTACTTTTGTGGAGGAAAGAGCAACAATCTTACCAATACAAGGTAAGCGACAAAGTGTCTGGTAATTAATCATTTACAGTGACATTTCGTCAGTAGTTCTGATATTATAAAGATATATACAATATGGGTATTTTAAGTGGAATATTTGGTAAAGGTGCAAATCAAGATGCTGATAGTAACAATGAAATCTCTTGGATATCATTGGTTTCCATGGATCAAATAGAGGAAATTGAAGCTAAATCTATAACTAAGACCCAGGTGATATTTAAGCATTCTACAAGATGTGGAATTAGTCGTATGGTATTAAATACCTTTAAGAATGGCTATAATCTAGAAGATGGGGTAATGGATATCTATTATTTGGACTTGTTTGCAAATAGGGATGTCTCCAATGCAATATCACAGAAATTTGGTGTTGTGCACCAATCTCCACAGTTATTAATTATTAAGAATGGAACTGTGGTAGCTCACGATTCTCACGGCGGGATTAACGAAATAAATTTGGAAAGTCATATGTAAAAAAAAGCTCCGAATTATCGGAGCTTTTTTTTAATTGAAACTTTGTCTGGTCAATATGTTTTTAAGGTTGTTCTTAAGGTCTTCACCAGCATCATAAACCATTTGTTCATTACTCGGAAATGGTACTCTGGCCAAATTCAACAAGGAGATTAAATCATTGTCCAAAGCTCGCTTGTCACCATTGTAATTAGCATAGATATGCTCAAATACAAACTCACTGGCTAATGGGTATTGGTTTATTTGTTGATTTTTTTTCAAATCTGTAAAATTCACCATGCCGGTAACTTGCGCACTTTTAAACTGGGTAAATTGATAAAAATCACATTTAACCGTTTTAAACTTATCTATCTTTATCTCCTTTCCAAGGCTGTCCTTAACTATGTTTCCATTGGTATCCTCAACATATGTATATCCGTCCTTAATCTGCTTTTCTTTAATAATTTGCTTTTCATTTATTTGTTCCGGCGAGATATTGATATCCTGAAATGAAACTTCCATTAAATAGTCATAATCAATATTGGACATCTTGTTGGCGTGATATTCAGTCCATAGGTTATTTAATCCATAAGTGTTAAGATTAAGGAGTTCATCCTCTAATCGCTGCGGAATTACTTTATCGGTGTTATTGTTCATTTCAATTACAACATAATCAAGACCTTTTTGGTAGGCTTCCTCCATTTTTAACTTAGTGTCCGCATAATTTGGGTTTATTTCATCTAAATATTTCAAGTCTTGATAAGCATTTCTATAATCTACCTTATAAGTTGCATTCTTAAGTAATGTAAGGGCGTTGTTGTATAGGTAGTTGGAAAGTTCATTTTTTGACGCAATAATGTCAGAATCGTAGTTATTGAAATTAAACTGAGCAATTCTGTTTTCTTCAAAAATTTCCAAAGGCATTAGCGGACGTATCTGTTGCTGAATGTTTTTAAGTCTATTATAAGAATTATAAATTTCCTCATAATTGGATGCATTACCATCTTTCTTTAAAAATTTAATATGTTGCAATTCACGCTCCGTATTCTTTTTAAAAGCTTCCTCCAGAAGTAAAATATAGGGTTGGTTGCTTTTTTTGCTCTTATTTTCTGCGATGTTAATAATAGCCTTATTTATAGCCGCACCATAATTACCAGAATTTAAGGCTTCTTGTGTTCTTTTTACCCCACTACAGGAGCCTAGAACAACCAGTATACTTAAAAGTAGAATTTTCTTCATGATTAAATTATTTTTTGGTTTACGGTCATTATTTCAATTGCCGTGCCATAATGTATTTTAGTAATAACGAGAAAGGATGAAGATTAGTGTAAAATCGATAAAAAGTATATTATGATATTATTTCTGATTAAATTTTAGTGTTTTTAAATTATGTTAGTTATTAACCACTATTGATAAATAATTGATTGAAAATTACTTTTTTTTCACTTAAAACAATAGCTATTTGTATTTTTGCTGCTTATCATAATTAATACAAAATGAAAAGGGATAATCGTATTTTTGAACTAATAGAATTGGAGAGACAACGCCAAATTAATGGTATTGAATTAATTGCATCCGAAAACTTTACGAGTCCACAGGTAATGGAGGCTGCAGGTTCTGTTTTAACCAATAAATATGCGGAAGGTTATCCTGGAAAACGTTATTATGGTGGCTGTGAAGTCGTAGATCAAATTGAGCAATTGGCCATTGATAGGGCCAAAGAGCTATTTGGTGCCGAGTATGCCAATGTACAGCCCCATTCAGGATCGCAAGCAAATGCATCTGTCTATCATGCATGTCTTAAACCGGGCGATACTATTTTAGGTTTTGATTTATCGCATGGTGGACATCTGACACATGGTTCGCCCGTGAATTTTTCGGGTAGATTGTATAATCCTGTTTTCTACGGGGTTGATGAAAAAACCGGAATGTTAGATTATGATAAAATACAGGAAATAGCAACCAAAGAACAACCTAAATTAATTATAGCCGGAGCATCAGCATACTCCAGGGATATTGATTTTAAAAGGTTTAGAGCGATAGCTGATAGTGTAAATGCACTTTTATTAGCGGATATTTCCCATCCTGCGGGGATGATTGCCAAAGGAATATTAAGTGATCCAATTCCTCATTGCCATATCGTTACAACTACAACACATAAGACCTTAAGAGGGCCACGTGGCGGTTTAATATTAATGGGCAAAGATTTTGATAACCCTTTTGGAATAACCTTAAAGAACGGTAAACTAAGAAAAATGTCAGCATTGTTAGACCTTGCTGTGTTTCCAGGTAATCAAGGTGGACCTTTGGAACATATTATAGCGGCAAAGGCTATTGCTTTTGGTGAAGCGCTAACGGATGAGTTTAAGCAATATATGTTGCAAGTGAAGAAAAATGCGGATGCCATGGCAAATGCATTTGTAGCACGCGACTACCATATTATTTCTGGAGGCACAGATAACCATATGATGCTTATAGACCTGCGTAACAAGGATATTTCGGGTAAGGACGCTGAAAAAGCTTTGGTTTTAGCTGATATAACTGCTAATAAAAATATGGTGCCATTTGATGATAAATCACCATTTGTAACTTCTGGTATTAGATTTGGAACGGCCGCTATTACAACAAGGGGATTATTAGAACAAGACATGGAATCTATTGTTGCACTAATAGATGAAGTTATCAGTAATCCTGAAAATGAAGCGATTATTGCCGGTGTTAAATCTAAAGTGAATGCAATGATGCAATCTAGGCCTATTTTTAACTATGTAATGGCGAAAGCTTAAGGAGTTAAATTTCGTCTTCTACGTAAAAGTCTAAATCTGCGGGAATATATTTATTATTTTCCAAGTCATAGATCATTGCGTCTTCTTTGGATTCAAAATAAACACCCCAATATTTAAAATAACTAGAAGAACAGGTTGTTTTACCTCCTGTATCCATTATGTTATACTCTTCGTCTATAGAAACAAAAATCTCAAAAGGTTTTTCCGTTAGTCCCAGAGTTAAAAACACATATTGCTTCGCTATTTCAGATAGTATGCTGTTCAATTGATTAATAATACTCCAACGGTTGATTTTTTTAATAACAATATTAGTGTCTAAAAGACAAAGGGTAATTTCATCAACATCAAGCTGAAGCGAGTTTTTTGAAGTTAATTCTAAAAAGCTTGTCTTTAAAGGGGGAATAGGTGATTGGCTATCACCCCAAATACCCTTATTAAATTGACCTAACAAATCCAATAGTGTAATAGGACAGTGAAAATCTAAACCCATTTCAAAGTTGAACTCACTTGAACCACAACTACGAACTTTTATTTGAGAAAAATAATTAAACTCAAGAGTTTTCAAGAAGTCTTCTAAGCCAATTACTTGCGAATAAGGGTAATTTATATGTTTTGTACCATTATTTAACAACATACTTGATTCCTAATTTTAAATAATTAATCTAAAGGTAGGATTTATAAGAAATTGTAAAGGCTAGGAAAACCTTATTTTTTTGGAGGTTTTATTTATTTTTTTCGTCGAAGATGTAATTTTCTGTAATTAAAATGTAAGAAAAAGATTACTTAATATAAATTTTAAAGAAATCCTCTCTTTTTTGCCTCTTCAATAAGAGCTAAATCATTTCCATTTTTTATCCCAAAAATGGATTTTAATTGTCTTTTTCTGGCTTCAACAGTAGTGTTGGCTGATGCAATTAAAGGTGCAATATCCCTAGTATTGACTCCTCTGGATAAATGGTATAATATTTTTTGGTCTTGATCATCTATCACAATGTTACTTGCCATTCTTCGGCGTATTGCAGATAAGGCACTTGAGGTATAATATGGGGGATTATTTTTTATAGTTTCTACCATGGCTTTTAACGAAAGTTCATCAATTTCAGATTTTACCATGTAACCATCAGGGTTTACGGTTTTAAAAATATTATTGATTCGGTAATTATCACTAAAAGACGACATAAAAACTACCTTGGAATTTGGTACTACCTCTCTGGCCAACAAACCAAGATCAACGCCCGTTCTTGGATCTTTTGACTGTGTAGGGAACAATTGTATGTCCAATAATATGATATCATATGGTAAGCTTCTAGCAGACATTTCAATTTTCTCCTTACCAATGTCGTAGCTTTTAGCTATCTCAACTTTTACAGTAAACCCTTCAAATTCAGAATCTTCCAGAATATACTTGTATCCCAGAGTGGTCATTTCATGATCATCTACTGCTAAAATTCTCACCGTATCCATATCTTGTGTACCTCTTTATTAATAATTAAACGCCATGTAGTTCACCTTTAGTATTGTCTTTTGGGCTTGTATTGAATTCTAATGGTATTTTCATCGTTATTTTTGTGCCTTTGTTAGGAGCCGTATCTATTTCCCAAGTACCATTAAGTTTTTCAATTCTAGAACTAAGATTTCGTATTCCTATGCCTTTTCGTTCTTTTTCTACATTAAATCCAATACCATCATCTTTGGAAGTTACCAATAATGTATCTTCATAGCTGTCAAAATTAAGAAAGAAATTCTGGCATTGGGCATGTTTTTGAGCATTTTGCAAAGTTTCTTGAATTATTCGATATACGTTTATTTTAATTTCTCCATTAAGTTGATCCCAATCTTCATCTTCATCATAGGTGAAAACAGTATTAATATCTGAATTTGTTTTGGTCGTCGCCAATAAAGTCTTAATTGAATTTACAAAATTATTTAATTTTTCATAGGCACTATGACTTAGTTCATGTGAAATAGAACGTACTTCATGCTCAACATCTTTTAAGGCCTTAATAGCTTGTGACCTTTCCGTAATGGCCTGATCATCTGATTTTTTGTTTAAACCTGTCAATACCATCCTAGCGCCCAACATTTTCCCTAATACACCATCATGTAGTTCTTCGGAAATCCTTTTTTGTTCCAATCTTTTAACTTCGTCGACCTTTTGCTTTTGGGCTAACATTAAATTAAAAATTTCCTGGTTATTGGCCTGTTGCTGCTGTTGAAATATTAATTTCTGATTTTTAGCCCTTTGATCAATTATAACATATATAGAAATACCGAGCATAAAGAAACCAACGGCAATACCGGTCCACATTTGTTTTTGCTTGGATAAGACAGCTTTCTCCTCTACCAACTCTTCATTTTCCGCTATAAATTCATCCGTTTCGAAACGAATACGTGCAAACTTGTTTCTTATTTTTCGTTCTTCTATTTGAAGGCTATCATTTAGGTGAATATATTCATAGGCATAACTACTGGCGTTTTGTTCATCCAATTTAGTTAAAAGTGCCAGTGATTCCAGTAGCCTTTCATTATTACTACTTTCTCTGGCAATTTTGGCAGATTCTTTGAAATTGTCAATGGCGGTCAAGGTATCCCGCCTAAATATGTGATATTCTGCTAACGTAAAATAGGATGAAGCTAAACTTTGTTTGTCATTAAGACTGTCTTTAATCCTTATTGATTTTTGTATCAATACTTTTGTACCCGAAGTGTCTTTTTGTCTAATCTTGGAAAGTGCTAAATTGTTCAGGGCCTTCGCATAAAGAAAAGGGTCTTTCAGTTGTAAACTATCTGTATTGAGCACTTTGCTAAAGTTTTTGCTTGCTTGCTCATAATCCCCTTTGATTAAGTATACGTTACTTAAATTATTTATATGATTGGTAACCATAAACTTGGGATCGTTCATTTTCTTCAAATAAAACAAGGATTGGTCATAATACTGTAGTGCCCTATCGTAGTCCCCCAACTCACTGGAAACGATGGCGAGGTTATCATAGCATCCATAGAGTTGCCTATACTTATTAATTGGCTTTAATCGCTCAATAGCTTGGATGGTAGTCGTTTCACTGCCTACAAAATCCCCTACTTGGTTCTGTTTTAAGGCCATATTGTATAACATTCTACCAGAGTAAAAGCCATTACCTTGTTTTTCATAAATCTTTTGAGCTTCAGAGTAACTGTAATAGGCACTATCAAGGATACTTTTCCTACTGTAAAAAGTAGCCCGATCCCAAAATGCTTCTGCCAAGGCAGTAGAGTCCTTAGTTCTTTTGGCTAGTTGTATTGTTTTTGTATTGATTTTCTTAAATAAAGAAGAATTATTCTTCTTTAAAGACATATAGGAAAGCTTAGAATAATACTTCGTTTTTAAAGAATCATTTTGTGTACGTTCTGCTAGTGAAACAGCTTTTTTTAACAGAATTAGTTGTTCTTCACGAGTAACTGTATCTTTTTTACTAGCATTAATGTAAAATAAGACGCTATCCGTTTTTTGAGAAACTTCATTGGTAGCGCTTTCGTTAGACTGTGAAAAACAAAAGCTGCTCCATACAAGGGGCAATAAATGAAAAAGGAGCCAATTTGTTTTTGTCATTCCTACAAGATAATAAAAAAGCCCTGAGCATAATTGCACAGGGCTTGTTAAATATTTTGAAATTAAATTATGTAGTTGGATCTTCCCTATCGTCAGTTTTTTGTTCACAATTATCACAAGCAAGCATAGTGCTCAAATCTTGCATGAAGTCAAACTCATTTGCCGTGTTGTCTATTACATAAGTTGTTAAACCTAATGCCATTAATGCTACTGCGAAAATACTTACTACTTTTTTCATTTTGTTCTATTTTTTTAGTTAGGGTATTTTTATTACACTACTAATGTAATAACCTAAAGCAGCAAAAAAAGCAGTCTTCACATGCACTTAGTGAATGGTGCAGTTCTGTGAGTATTTGGTTGGATTTTGAGAGTATTTGATCAATTAAGGGAAGAAACCGAGTTTTTAGACATGATTTTCTTAAGCTGGTCCATTTTTTCCTTGTAAGATTTAGAGAATGGAAGTTGCTTGTTCCCTTGGTTTAGGGCACAAATAGATTTCCCAAAATTAATCCGAGATATATAGTCGGTATTTACAATATAGCTTTGGTGTATACGAACAAAATTCTTTGGCAATTGATTTTCAAAAGTTTTTAAGGTCTTGAACGCATTGTTTACAGAACCATCTTTCATGAAGAACTCCGTAGTATTGTTATCTGCCTGTAAGTAAAGAATATCTGCAGTATTCAAATACTGGAAATCATTATAGGATTTTAAACATAGTGTTTGGGGTTCTTTTTCTTTGGGAACATTCTTTTTAAGTTTAAGTAGAGATTTTCTAATATCAAATTCATCGAAAGGAAGAAGCCAGTAATCAAAGAAACCGTTTTTGATGGCATCATAGGCAAACTCTTTGGTTTTTGATATTCCTATGAACATCGGAATTGTGTTTATATACTGATGTAACTCTATTACAATTTGAAATAGAGAGGAAGCCTGTTTATTTAGATTAACAAAAACAATGTCCGGAGAAAATTTTAATATACTGTTGAGCCCATCGTTAGCAGTATTATTTTCACTTATGCAGTTAAAATCCCCATACTCCTCTAATAACGTGCGTAATTGCAAGTTGGAGACAGCATCTGAGTCTATAATGGTATAAGTATATTCCAAAAGCAATAGTGTTCTAGTGCAAGTTAAGAATAGGCGTTAAAAAAGATAACTAGGAAAACCTTATAAAAATGGAGGATATTATAATATTCTGCTTGTAATCAGTTGATTTGAAAGAAAATACATCTAAAAAAGTGAGATGAAATTTACTCATCTTTCATAATCGCCTGAAATGCACCTAAGTCTGGAGCTACTGTTCTATCCTTTCCTGAAAGATCATTAGGTGCTGTTTGGGCAAATTCTAAGGCACCTAAATTTATTGCTTCAGATTCCAAACCTATTTTTAGGTCATTTTTGGTTGGTTGGAAATAGTCCATAAAACCGTTCAATAAAATATTTGAATACCTGTAATCAGAGTCAAAAGCATAATATGGGGAATCTTGACCAACAGCTCCATTGAATTTGATCATACAATTCTGAAATGTAAAGTTAAACTCGTTTTCTCCATTATCCATTAAAGACAGTTCCTGAAGTCCATTACCGTCTATAATACAATTTTTAAAATCTGCGTTTAGTAAAGCATTGCCCGAGCTTTCCTCGTCAAACTTTAAAAAATTACTTATTTCTAATGAAGGCTGTATTCTAAATCCGTTATTCCAATAATTGGCAATGGTACTATGTACAAAGCTATATGAACCGCCATTGGCGCAATAAAGGCTAGATTTCCCAGCACCTCCAAGAACTAAATTTTCGGCAATAATATTTGTATTGTTGGCTATTATATTATGATCGGTGCTATTATAAATTTGGCTATTTTTTATGGTTAGGGTAGGTGTTGTTAAAGATTGATAACCCTCTATATATATTCCTAAGCTTGCATTTTTAATAGTTAAGTGATCTATACTATTATTAATACTGCCGTTAGAAATCCATAGGCCGCCCCATTGTCCAGTAATATTTTCATAGAATGGTTCTAACCGGTCTCCCTCAAAAATAA
>CBFIGW010000029.1:0-26121 GCA_965662155.1 Maribacter sp.
TTGTTCCTGCGGCACCCACAAGAGCGGCAATCATGTTTGATTTGGTTACTTCTGCCTCAAGTATTCATGGCGCCTACTGGATGGAAGGCGCAGGTGGTATTTTTTGTGAAAATGAAGCTATGGCGTGGCTAGTTTCCTTAACGGGCATGTCAGCTCCTGCTTTTGGAGTTTTTACCAGTGGAGGAACTGCAGCAAACCTATCTGCAATGGTAGCAGCACGGGAAAAATGGCGAAGAAATCCAAAGAATTCTAACAAAAAGGGGCTTATGATTACCTCTATAGGGGCGCATTCTTCAATAAAGGCAATGGCCAAGGTAATAGATGTGGATATAATGTTGGTGGCCTCTGAAAATGCTATGTCCGGAAAAGACTTAAAGGCGGTTTTCGATGACCTTTCCCTAGAAGAACAAAATAGGGTCTTTGCAGTAGTAGCCACAGGTGGAACTACCAATGCGGGAATAATTGATGATTTAGATGGAATTGCTGATCTCTGTACAGCTGAGAATTTATGGTTTCATGTAGACGCTGCCTATGGAGGTGGTGCATTGGCAGCTAAATCTGTCCGTCATTTGTTTAAGGGTATAGAAAAAGCTGATAGTGTTACCATAGATCCACATAAGTGGTTATTTTCTCCTTATGACTGTGGTGCTATTATTTATAAGAATCCAGAGGAAGCCAAGACCGCTCACAGCCAAGAAGGCTCATATCTTGAAATTTTTAAGGATGAAGGTGCTCATGGTTTTAATCCGTCAGATTATCAAATACAGCTAACTAGACGATTACGAGGCTTGCCGTTGTGGTTTTCCCTTGCAACCCATGGAACGGAAAAGTATGAATGGGCAGTTGAAGAGGGTATAAAACTGGCGCAGGTTGCCGGTAAACTGATCAAAGAACATCCACTTTTGGAATTGGTAAGGGAACCTAGTCTTTCTTGTGTATTATACAGGCGAATAGGTTGGTCTCCAGAAGACTACAGAAATTGGACCTATAAAAATCATGAGGCAGGGTTTGCTTTGGTTACGCCTACAAAATGGAAATCTGAAAACGGCTATGAAACCGTATCCAGGTTTTGTTTTATCAACCCGGATACAACAACAAAAGATATTGAAGATATTTTGAAGAGTATGGAATAGCTGCTTTAAGGAACAAGAAATTCACTCACCCACATATCTTCATTATTTGAAAAACGAACACGTAGATGGTTAGGCCTTTTCAATTTTAAGTATTCTATTTTATAGGGCACAATCGTAACCACGCAAAAGTGATGGTTTTCATTAAGGTATTCTATTTGGTCTGGGTTTTTTATGGTACTTCCCGGGGCATGCAAAGTGGTATAATCTTTTTTACTGTTAGGTTGTATGTTGTCCCAATATTTTTCTAGCTCTTTTTTTTCGGTACTGATTTGTGCCAAACCCTCAATACGAATTTGTAATAACTTTTCCGGATGATAAAATAAGAGACTCACATTTGGATTCTCCTTGATATGCGTTACTTTTTTAGACCTTTTATCGGTATAGAAGACAACGTTTTGATTATGGGTGAAATCTCTAATAACCACTGTTCGTAAACGTGCAATTTTATCTAAACCAACCGTGCCAAGAGTTGCATACCTAAAAGGATGCCCGTGTTCAGAAATTCCTTTTTGCAGTTCATCATTAAGTTCGGTCCAAAAAGTAGCTGTCATGTTTTTTTATTAAAAGTACAAAATCTAAGTAGGGTTTTTAAGGAGCGGGTTGTTATACTATAAATTGCTGTGAAAAAGAATTTTAATAGCAAATGAATTAGTTTAGGTTGGTTTTTGATTTTGATTAGAAAAGCTCGGGGTGGTTCCCGAGCTTTTTTTGTTAAATACTAATAGCTACTGTAAGTTTAATAAAAAGGAAACGTCTAAGCATCCGAATACAAATTGCTATGAAAAAGAATTTATATTCTTAAAATTTGTATTCAAAGGTTTGGTTGTTTAAGTAAAAAGCCCGGTTGGTTGCCGGGCTTTTGTGTTGGAGACATATAATATTTTAAATTTGTAGGAAAGGGTGTAATTAATTATATATCAGAATCATAAGTTGTTCAACTTCAATCTTAAATTGAATTATTCAACTTTATAATCCAACCTCATGGTAATGGAAGCAGTTTTATTTTTGGAGGCAGTATTATAGGCTCCACCCCACGAAAAGTCTTCGCCAGAATTCTGACCGGTAATTTGAAATACACCCATTTTTGCTGAGACCAAATCTCCTAAATTACTGCCAGAATTCTCTGCAATTTTTTCGGCACGTAATCTTGCATCTTCGGTTGCCTTGGAAATCATTTCAATCTTAAGGTCGGCCAGTTTGGTATAATAATATCTAGGTGGGTAAGAATTAAACTGTACACCCTTATTTAGAAGTTCGGTAATTTCACGAGATACATTTTCAATAACTGCAACATCTGTAGATTCTATTTTTAGGGTCTGTGTTAACTGATAACCTCTAAAAATACTGCCTACATAATTTCCGTTTTCATATTTGTTATCTCGTAGCTCAGTAGTTTGAACGCTATTAAAAATAATCTGTTCTGCTTTTATTCCTTTAGAGGTTA
The DNA here is from genome assembly GCA_965662155.1 of Maribacter sp. Taxonomy (GTDB): domain Bacteria; phylum Bacteroidota; class Bacteroidia; order Flavobacteriales; family Flavobacteriaceae; genus Maribacter. Next base: position 2,578 of record CBFIGW010000029.1, read on the forward strand.
AATATGATTTTACTATTTCCTTGTCTTTGTTCAATTGTTCAAAAGCTAAGATAAGAACAGTATTGTTGGCCGAAAACTGTCCTTCCCATACAATTAAATCTGAAGTAAAATTTTCGTTTCCTAGACCGGTAACGGATATGATTTGAGGAGGGTTTGCCCTGCGTACATAAGCGTTGCCTAAAAAATAGGCAGCAATGATTATTGCCGATCCAAAAATAATTGCACTTACCTGTTTCATAACTTCTTATTAAATTCAGAATAAATATACCTAAAAGATACTTTTCTAGTACCGTCAATTTGCTATTTTTGCCCATGCAAAATAACGTCCTGATTTTAGATTTCGGTTCCCAGTACACACAACTCATTGCTAGAAGGGTTAGGGAACTCAATATTTTCTGTGAAATAAAACCTTATAATAAACTGCCAGAGGACTTGTCCAGTTACAAAGCTGTGATTCTTTCCGGTTCGCCATTTTCGGTAAGGGCAGATGATGCACCGCATCCTGATTTATCTTCCATTAAAGGGAAAAAGCCATTATTGGGTGTGTGCTATGGAGCACAGTACTTGGCTCATTTTAATGGTGGAAATGTAGAGAAATCAAATACTCGTGAATATGGTCGAGCCAATTTATCATATGTAGGTGATCATCCATTTTTTAATGGTATCGACGTTGGAAGTCAAGTTTGGATGAGCCATGCAGATACTATAAAGGCATTACCGGAAAATACCAGTCTTTTGGCTAGTACCCATGATGTAGAAAATGCAGCTTTCAAATTTGAAGGTGAAGAAACCTATGGTATTCAATTTCATCCAGAGGTGTATCATTCTACTGATGGTAAACAATTATTGGAGAATTTTTTAGTTCATATAGCAGGTGTCGCACAGACTTGGACTCCGGATGCTTTTGTAGATTCTACGGTTGCTGATTTAAAAGCACAAATTGGGGAGGATAAGGTGATTTTAGGTTTATCCGGTGGTGTAGATTCTACAGTAGCAGCAGTTTTATTACATAAAGCTATTGGAAAACATTTACATTGCATTTTTGTGAATAATGGTCTTTTACGTAAAAATGAGTTTGAGGATGTACTAAAACAGTACGAGGGAATGGGCCTTAATGTAAAAGGGGTAGATGCTTCGGCACGCTTTTTGGATGCGTTGGCAGGGGAGAGCGACCCGGAGAAGAAACGTAAAATCATTGGTCGGGTCTTTATAGAGGTATTTGATGATGAAGCACATATGGTTGAAGATGCCAAATGGCTGGCACAAGGCACAATTTATCCAGATGTAATTGAATCTGTTTCAGGCACTGGTGGTCCTTCGGCGACAATAAAAAGTCATCATAATGTGGGCGGGTTGCCAGATTTTATGAAATTAAAAGTGGTAGAGCCTTTAAAAATGTTATTTAAGGATGAGGTAAGGCGAGTAGGAAAAAGTATGGATGTAGGTGATGAGCGTTTGGGTAGACACCCTTTTCCAGGACCTGGTCTTGCCATTAGAATTTTAGGGGATATAACCCAAGAGAAAGTAACTATTTTACAAGAAGTAGATCATATATTTATACAAGGATTACGTGATTGGGGACTTTATGATAAAGTTTGGCAGGCCGGAGCTATGCTTTTGCCCGTAAATAGTGTAGGAGTAATGGGAGATGAACGTACCTATGAAAAATGTGTCGCCCTTAGGGCTGTAGAAAGTACAGATGGTATGACGGCCGATTGGGTTAATTTACCGTATGAGTTTTTACAGAAAACATCAAATGATATCATCAATAAAGTCCCTGGAGTAAATCGTGTCGTATATGATATAAGTTCTAAGCCACCTGCAACCATAGAATGGGAATAAAATGAAAAATGTATTAAAATCAATTTTTGTAGTAGTACTATTAGTACTTTTTACCAGCAATGCCTTTGCTCAAAAATTTACTACCCATGCGGTGAAAAACGGAGAGACGCTGCAAAGTATTTCCAATAAATATGGTGTTTCTCAAGATGCTATATTACAATACAATAAGGAAATTAAGAAGAGTGCTAAGTTAAGGGTAAATACCATTTTGGTAATACCTTCGGCAGCCCCTAAAGTACAAGCAGACGTTAACGACCCTGTAAACGAGCTCCTTAAAGAAGTTTTGGGAGATTCCGTTGCGGTCAGGGAACCTTATGGTTTTGCAGAACATAAGGTGAGGAAAAGGGAGACTTTGTATGGTATTGCTAAAAGATATAATGTTACTGAGGAGGAAATAAAAAAGTACAATAAACAATTGTATGCCGCTCAGTTAAAGAAGAAAATGGTGATTCGTATACCTAAATACAAAAAGGTAGAAGAGGTAGAGAATGCAATTGATCCAGATGACTATGAAAAGTATGTAGTTGCTCCCAAAGAAACACGTTGGAGCATCGCTCATAAATACGGTATTACCATTGACAGTATGTTGGTTTTAAATCCCAACTTGTCCAAAACAAGTAATTATCTAGCAGAAGGATTTGAACTTCTTATGCCTAAAATTGCTGGTTCCACAGTTGACAATCAAGAAACACAGTTATTTATTTCATATACGGTTCCTCCTAAAATGAATTTCTATAGATTAGAAAAGGAATTTGGCATAAAATCAGATGAGATAGTTAGGTTAAATCCGGAAATAGTAAAACGTGGGGGATTAAAAGAAGGTATGGTTATTAGACTACCGGAAACTAAATTAGATCCAGGAGAAATAAATACGGATAACTATATTTTTTATGAAGTAAAACCAAAACAGAACGAGTTCAGGCTTACACGTAAATTTGGTTTGTCTTGGTCAGAGTTAATGGAGCTTAATCCAGATTTGAAAGATGGTTTAAAAGCAGGCATGGTCTTAAAACTTCCAAAAGACCAGGCTGGGGATTTTGAGGTTAAAAATTCTTTGGTATTGGATAAATTGAATTTATTGGACAGTATTAATACGACCGTACGCCCAAAAGTTATGTTCTTGTTGCCTTTTCGTTTAGATAAATTGGACTTGTCCGATAAGGAAAAGGTTCAATGGACTATGGAGAATAGAAATAGTTTAAAGTGGAGTTTAGGTCTTTATTCCGGAGCGTTGGTAGCCTTGGATTCTATTAAGGCCTTAGGCATTTCTGTAGATGTAAAAACCTTTGATAATAGGTTGGATATCCAACAGACCAAATCATTATTAAGTAAGGAAATGCTATCGGAATATAGTGCCATTTTTGGACCATTGGATGTTCCATCGTTAAAAGAAGTGGCTGTACAAGCGGCAAAATATGATATACCTGTTATTGCTCCTGTACCTGCTAAAAGCGAAATTAGTTTGGATAATGTATTTTTTTCTTATACGGGTGAAAATTTGCTTCGGGATCATATGATAAAATATATCAAGGATAATTATAAAGAGGAGAACATTATAATTATTGCAGATGAAAGTAATTCAGATGTAAGAGCGGTATTAAAAGAGCAATTTGTTAATGCGAAGGTACTGCAGGTAAAGGAAGAGGAGAAAAATATTGGTATTAACAAAGATAAATTGGGTAGTCTATTATCTGAAGAAGTTGAGAATTGGGTTTTTGTTGAGTCCGATAATTTTAAATTGATATCCAGTGTTGTCTCTATTTTAAATGCCTTTAATAACTCACTTTTAGATTTTGATAAAAGTAAGAATAAATTAAAAGTAAGAATGTTTACTACGGATAAGAATAATGCCTTTGATAACGACGTTATTTCAAGTACACACTTATCCAACCTTAATTTTACTTACCCATCAGTATTTAGAGAGGTAAACCAAAATTCTTTCGTAAAAAGATACAGGAAAAAGTTTGGAGACGCTCCTGATATGTTCGCAATTCGTGGTTTTGATATCACTTATGATTTACTGCTTAAACTTGCCTATAAAAATGACTTGTTTGACATTTCTAAGTTTATAGGACAAACGGAGTATAATGGCAATAGGTTTGATTATGAAAAGGATACAACGTCTGGATATTTTAACAAAGCATCTTATATCATGGCCTATGATGAAATGCAAATAAAAGAATTGGAATAGTATGACTTCACTAGTTCTATATAATGGTGGTTTGCGCACAGAATGTACGCATGTTAAATCTGGCGATAGTTTTGTGACCGATGCACCTACGGATAATAATGGTTTGGGACAAGCTTTTTCACCAACAGATACAGTTGCTACCGGTTTAGCGAGTTGTATGCTTACTATGATGGGTATTAAGGCTGGTGGAATGGAATTAGATTTGGAAGGTTCTAAAGCGGAGGTTGCCAAGCATATGGCGGCAAATCCAAGAAGGATTTCTAAAATTGAGGTGACCTTGAGTTTGCCTTCAAATGTGTCAGATAAGGACAGGAAAATTTTAACACATACTGCGAATACCTGCCCTGTACTTTATAGTTTACACCCAGATATAGAGAAAGTAATTACAATAAATTGGGTGCTTTAAGACTTTTAGGGGTATTCTGGGTAATCTTAATTATGGGGAGTGGGCTTCAAGCACAAGAAAAGGTAGCTTGGAAACCTGATATTAATTTATATTGGAAAGATTTTAAAGGAGAGGTACCGCAAGGTTCAGGTGCTGCAGCAACCACCGCCAGTGGAATAAGCTATCAGTTCTCTACGTATCGCGAAAAAGGTGAGATGAAACTTGACTACGATGTCTATGCTTTCTTTTATCCAACGGAATCTTGGTATAAACCGGAAATATGTAATGATGTTACCTTAAGTCATGAAAGGCTTCATTTTGATATATCAGAGCTTTTTGCCCGTAAAATGGATAAGGAAATAGCACAGAGTACTTTCACAAAAAATGTAAAACAGGAGGTTAGGGCGATATATAAAAAAACGCTTCGGGAATTGAACAAATTTCAAAATCAATATGATTTAGAAACTGATTTTTCCCGAAACGTTCCCCAACAAAATCGCTGGATTGCTAAAATTAAACAAGCGCTTTCCGTTGATTAATTATCAGTACAATTATTTTTAGCAAAATTTAAATCATCTTTTTGTTCCTGAGATAAAAACTCGTCACATTTGCGCAATATTTTTTCAATATCCGCTATTTGCTCAGAACAAGATCTATTGCCTTCTTCCTCACTTATTTTTTGTAGTAAATTTGCACATTCAATAGCATCGAAAGATTCATCAATTGCTTCTTTTACAGCGCAACCATTAAAAATAACAGTGTTTAATATAATAGCGCAACATAAAAAAGTATTTTTTCTCATAGTTAGACAAAGATTTAAATTTTAGAATTTTATTGAATTCAAATATAAATCATGAATCTTATACTGGGCATAGAATTATGTATGCTTATGCCCTAAAACTGTGTTTATGGAAAAAACCAATAATATGTTGTTAGACATCGCAAATGGTAACACCTTGCTTTAACGCTGCCAATTTATCTTCCCAGCTAGGAACAAACTCTTGTGCAACATGACCCTTATAACCGGTTTCTACAATTGCTTTCATAACTGCAGGATAAAATATTTCCTGCGTTTCGTCTATCTCATGTCTGCCAGGATTTCCGCCAGTGTGGTAGTGACCATAGTATTGATGATAATCTTGTATATTCCTTATAATGTCACCTTCCATAATTTGCATATGGTAGATATCGTAAAGTAGCTTAAAATTTTCTGAACCAATGGTTTCACATAAGGATACGCCCCATTCAGAAGTATCGCACATGTAATCCTTGTGGTTTACTTTACTGTTCAATAATTCCATTTGTAAAACAACACCAAGTTCTTCGCACATAGGCATTAATTGCTTTAGGCCTTTTGCACAGTTTCTTAATCCAACCATATCATTCATGCCATTTCTATTACCGCTAAAACAGATAAGATTGGTGTAGCCAGCTGCTGCCACAAGCGGAATAACACGTTTGTAATCGGCAATTAGTTCTTCGTGAAGTTCCGGGTTGTTCCAGCCTTCGGTTATCCCTTTACCGGCGCCCCAGCACATAGATGCGTGTATGTTGTACTTTTTTAAGAGCGGAAATTGCTCAGGATCGACTAAATCAATGGATCTAATATCCAACTTGTTCAAGGCCTGTAAAAATTCTTCAAAAGGAATTGTATTGTAGCACCAATAACAGACACTGTGGTTTATGTTGTATTTTAATTCAGTAGTGGTTGTTTTATTTTCAAAATTCGCAGCTGTTGATGCCGTTGTTAGAAACCCTACGGATGCCGCCGCCGAAGTTCCTATGAAATTTCTTCTTTTCATTGTTATTGTTGTTGATTTCTTAAATATAATTTTTTTAGATTTAAAAAATGGAAATACAGCCAGATAAACACAAATTAATAGAATTGGCGCATTATAAAATGCCATTTGGGAAATATAAAGGGAAATATCTGGTCAACTTACCGGAAACCTATTTAATATGGTTTCAACAAAAAGGTTTTCCTGAAGGAAAATTGGGAGAATTATTGCGTTCTATGCTAGAAATCAAAATAAATAATTTGGAATCCATAATTAGAAAAATCCAAAAAGATTTTCCTAGGGAAAACACCTGATTTCCTTTGGCAATTTGTAACTTTGTGTCCCGTAACACAGAATTCTATAAATGTCACAAACAAAATACATCTTCGTTACGGGAGGCGTAACCTCTTCTTTAGGAAAAGGAATCATCGCAGCTTCATTGGCAAAATTACTTCAGTCAAGGGGATACCGAACAACTATACAAAAACTAGATCCTTATATCAATGTTGATCCAGGTACACTAAATCCTTATGAGCATGGTGAATGTTATGTGACCGATGATGGTGCGGAAACTGATTTGGATCTTGGGCATTATGAGCGTTTTCTTAATGTAAGAACCTCCCAGGCCAATAACGTTACCACAGGTAGGATTTATCAAAGTGTTATTGAAAAAGAACGAAGAGGTGAATTTTTGGGTAAAACGGTACAGGTGGTACCTCATATTACAAATGAAATAAAAGATAGAGTTCAGATACTAGGTAAAAGTGGTGACTATGATATCGTTATAACCGAGATTGGAGGTACTGTAGGTGATATAGAATCCTTACCTTATATAGAAGCTGTGCGACAACTTTTATGGGAATTAGGAGATAACAATGGTATTGTTATACACCTTACTTTGGTTCCTTATTTATCTGCCGCAGGAGAACTAAAAACGAAGCCCACACAGCATTCTGTGAAAACTTTGATGGAAAGTGGAATAAAAGCAGATATCTTGGTTTGTAGAACGGAGCACGAAATATCTGATGAGATTAAAGACAAATTGGCACTTTTCTGTAATGTAAAAAGGGAGGCGGTAATACAAAGTATAGATGCCTCTACTATTTACGATGTGCCATTATTAATGCAAGAAGAAGGTTTGGATACGGTTACATTAAACAAGCTTAATTTACCGGACAATACAGAGCCAGATTTAACCAATTGGAATAAATTCTTAGAGCGACATAAAAACCCCAAAAACGAAGTTACCATTGGTTTGGTAGGTAAATATGTGGAATTGCAGGATTCATATAAATCTATATTAGAGGCCTTCATACATGCGGGTGCGGAGAATGAGGTAAAGGTAAATGTTCGTTCCATACATTCAGAACATCTAAAGAAAGGGAAATTAGAGAAAAAATTATCCGGTCTTGATGGTATTTTGGTGGCGCCTGGGTTTGGAGAAAGAGGAATTGAAGGAAAAATAAAAGCTGTTCAATACGCTAGGGAAAACAATATTCCATTTTTAGGCATTTGTTTGGGAATGCAGATGGCGGTTATAGAGTACGCTAGGAATATATTGGGTATTTCTAATGCATCTTCCACAGAAATGAACGCCAATACAGAGAGTCCGGTTATAAACTTAATGGAGGAGCAAAAGAGTATAACTAATAAAGGAGGCACCATGCGTTTGGGCGCTTGGGATTGTGAGCTTAAGGATGATAGCTTGGTGCAAAAGGTGTATTACGGTGCAAAAGAAATATCTGAACGTCACCGTCATAGGTATGAGTTTAACAATGCCTATAAAGAACAATTGGAAAACGCTGGGTTATTCGCATCCGGAATTAATACGAAAACCAACCTTGTGGAAATTGTTGAATTAGCAGACCATCCATGGTTTATTGGTGTGCAATATCACCCTGAATATAAAAGTACTGTGGCCAACCCGCATCCATTGTTTGTTGGTTTTGTAAAGGCAGCCTTGGTACACAAAAAGGCACAAACTAATGCCAGTATGGCATAAACTAATGATTTGGGCATATATTTGCTCTCTGGAAACCAAACTAGTACCACACAATAAAGATATTTAGATGGAAGAAAAGAAGTTGGATGTAAAATCCATAATCGGTTTTGTACTGATTTTTGGAATTTTAATCTTCATGTTTTATCAAAACAAGCCTACGCCAGAGGAACTTGAGGCAGAAAAGGCAAAACAGGAACAGGTTGATGCACAGGCTGATAAGGAAGAAATAAAAGAGGTTAAGGAGGTTGAGCCGGTACTTAATTTAAATGACTCCACTGCTGTTGCAAATTATAAAAGCCAAATAGGTTCTTTTGGTTTTACTTCTCCTTCAGAAGGGACAACAGTTTTAGAGAACGAAGTGATATTTTTAAAAATCAGCAATAAAGGAGGACATGTTGTAGAGGCAAAAATGAAAAATTTTGTTACTTATGACTCTGTGCCGGTTTACTTGGTAAAGGATGGTAATTCTTCTTTGGCACTTAATTTTTCTACTTCGGATAACCGTGTTTTAAGTACATCAGATTTGTTTTTTGAACCATCGATGAGTACTTCTGGTGAAAACCAAGTACTTTCTTTAAAGGCTAAAACGTCGGGCAATCAATATTTGGAGTATAGATATGAAATGAGACCGGATGATTATTTGGTAGATTTCACTATTCGGACCCAGGACTTGGATAATGTAATCAATAGTAGTAAGCCAGTTACTTTGGATTGGAACTTAAAAGGTATTAGACATTCCAAAAGTATCCAATATGAAAACAGGTATACAAGGTTGACTTATCAACATGAAGGGGATAAGATTAGCAAGCTTTCGGAAGGTAGTGATGATGAGGAAACCGAAGAGGATATTTCTTGGCTTTCATACAGGCAACACTTTTTTAGTAGCATATTAGTTGCTGATGAACCGTTTAAAAGTGGAAAATTGACCTCAACTAATTTGGTAGAAGAGGAAAGCAGAACTTTTGGGTTTACGAAGGAATATAGGTCTGAATTACCAATAGAGGTAAAAGGTGGTGAAATAGCAAAGAATATGCATATGTATTTTGGGCCAACCGATGTTGATGTTCTATCTACATATGAAGACATGGGCTTAGTGGATTCCATTCCTTTTGGTTGGGGTATTTTTGGATGGATAAACAGATATGTTTTTACACCGTTTTATTCCTTATTAAGTTCATATTTTCCTTATGGTATTGCGATAGTCATTATGACCATATTGGTTCGTTTGGCCATGTCTCCGGTTACGTATAAGTCTTACCTATCACAAGCTAAGATGAAAGTGCTTAAGCCTGAAATTACTGAACTTGGGGAAAAGTATAAGGACAATGCCATGAAAAAACAGCAAGAAACCATGAAGCTATATGGTAAAGCGGGTGTAAGTCCTATGAGTGGTTGTGTTCCCGCGTTTTTACAAATGCCTATCTTCTATGCTTTGTTCATGTTTTTTCCAACCTCTTTTGCATTAAGACAGAAATCATTTTTATGGGCAGATGATTTATCTTCTTTTGATACAATTTATCAATTTCCTGAAGGTTTTTCAATACCTTTTTATGGTGATCATGTGAGTTTATTTCCAATTTTGGCGTCTATAGCTATATTCTTTTATATGATGATGACTACGGGTCAAAACATGCCAACCCAACCAGGAATGCCTAACATGAAATTTATCATGTATTTAATGCCATTTATGATGTTGTTCTTTTTTAATAACTATGCGAGTGGATTAAGTTTATACTACTTTGTTTCTAACTTAATAACTATTGGAATAATGCTAGTAATTAAAAATGTTATTTTGGATAATGATAAGATTCATGCCCAAATTCAAGAAAACAAAAAGAAGCCGAAGAAGGAAAATAAATTCCAGCGTAAAATGCGTGAAATGATGGAGCAGGCAGAAGCGCAAAAGAAGAAATAAATAATTAGGTTTTAATCTGAATATAAAATGAAAAGCCTTTCCAATTTGGAAAGGCTTTTGCCATGGTTAAAGGTTTAGTTTGGTAAGTTTTGGGGGCGTAAATATGCAACTTAATGAAGCTTTAAAAAAAAATGAGTTGTCAAGTGGGTTTATTTGTATGCTAACCGATCTACTTTTGATGTATGAAGTTTGGTAAATAAAAATAACCTCCTAAAATTAAGAAGGTTATTTTTTTTTGTAATAAAGCCTTGAGACTACTCTTTAGTGGGAAGGTGGATTTAAAATATCCAATACTTCCTGTGGCAATAAAACTTTGTCTATTACATGTACGATTCCATTACTTGTCATTATATCGGCTGGACCTACATTGGCATCTACGGTAGTTTTATCCCTTATTTGTACGCCATGATTTAAGATGGCAAACAAAGATTCTCCTTGCAAGGTTACTATTTCCTGATGGTCGGACAAATCAGTAGATGCAACAGCGGCACCACTTACCACATGGTAAGTCAATACCTTTACCAATAACGCTTTTTCTTCCTCGGTGTCAAAATCGGCCAAACTACTGTAATCCTCACCTAGCGTGTTTAATAAATCTGCAAAAGCTGCATTAGTTGGTGCAAAAACAGTAAATGGCCCATCTCCACTCAACGTTTCAACCAATCCGGCATCTGCTTGGATTAAAGCGTCTACCAACAAACTTAAATCTGCTGTAGCTTGCGCTGCTTCCACAATATTGGGAACAGGAGGGTTAAGGATATCAAGGACTTCCTGTGGTAACAATACTTTATTAATAACATGTACCACGCCGTTACTAGCTTCAACATCTGCCAGAGCAACACTAGCGTTCATTTCTGTTGCGTCCTCTATATGAACCAATCCGTCTTTAATATTTATGGATACATTTTCCCCTTGAAAAGTTTCAATCATCTGTCCATCCGTTAAACTAGAGGAGAAGGCAGCAGTTCCTACTATAACATGATAGGTCAATACTTTTACCAATAGCTCTTTTTCTTCATCGGTATCGAAATCGGACAGGCTATTATAATCATCGCCCAAGGTATTCAATAAATGAACAAATGCGGCATTAGTGGGGGCAAATACAGTGAATGGACCTTCTCCGCTCAAAGTTTCTACCAATCCAGCATCCGCTTGTGCCAATGCATCGACCAATAAGCTAAGGTCGTCAGTGTCCACGGCGATCTCTACTATGGTTTTAAGACTCATAGCGGCCAGTGCATCTAAAACTTCTTGTGGTAATAACACTTTATCTATGACGTGTACCACGCCATTACTAGCTTCAACATCTGGTAGGGCAACAGTGGCGTTCATTTCCGTTGCGTCAACAATGTGAACGGTACCGTCTTTAATATTTATGGTCACATTTTCCCCTTGAACAGTTTCAATCATCTGTCCATCTGTTAAACCAGAAGAAAACGCAGCAGTACCGGCTACCACATGATAGGTCAATACTTTCGCCAATAACGCTTTTTCTTCATCGGTGTCAAAATCGGCCAGACTGTTATAGTCATCACCCAAAATATTCAATAAATCAACAAATGCAGCATTAGTTGGGGCAAACACGGTGAACGGACCTTCGCCGCTCAAGGTACCCACCAAGCCAGCATCCGCTTGCACGAGGGCATCTACCAATAAGCTTAAATCATCAGTTGCTATTGCTGTATCAACAATATTTTTAAGTTGAAGTCCGGCAACAAAATCCAAGGCGGCTTGGGGAAGCAAAACTTTATCTATAACGTGTGCTACACCATTGGAGGCTAAAATATCCGTAGTGCTTATATTGGCATCAATATCGGAAGCATCTCCAATAACAAAAGTATCGCCAGAGGCTTTGACCTCTAAAGAATTATCCGTGAATGCCGTACCTACCGTGCCTGGTGCCAGGTCTTCCTCTTTAACAGTAGCTTCCGGTACAACGTGGTACAATAAAATATTTGTAAGTAGTGCTATTTCTTCATCTGTATCAAAATCATCTAGTCCGTTATAATCGTCGCCAAGTACATCAAGTAAAGCAATAAAGGCATCATCTGTAGGGGCAAAAACTGTAAACGGTCCCTCACTTGCTAATGTCGTGGCTAAGTTGGCCTTTAATACCGCGGCTTCCAATATAGAAAGTGTTTCTGTAGCAACCACAATATCTACTAGTGTCCCCATTTCGTTTGCCATTTCACCCTCATTTAAGGCGTCTATGATAGCTTGTGGAAGTAACACTTTATCAATTACATGTACAATACCGTTGCTGGTCTCTACATCAGGAATAATAACCTCCGCGTTTATTTCTGTTGCATCTTCAATAAAAACACCTCCATCTAGATTAACGACCAAGTTTTCACCTTGAAATGTTTCCAAGGATTGGTCGTTAGTGAGGTCTGTAGATTTAGCAGCAGCACCGACTATAACATGGTATGTTAAAATGGTCTTTAAGACTTCGCGTTCCTCGTCTGTATCAAAGTCTTCCAGAGAATCAAAATTATCAAGTTGTTCTAGTAGCGCGGTAAAAGCTTCGTTTGTTGGAGCAAATACCGTAAAGGGACCATCTGTTTGTAAAGTGCCGACCAAGTCAATGTTTGCAGAATTATCGGCTGTTTGTAGAGCCGCAACTAGGGAGTTTAAGGCTTCTGTATCCGAGGCAGTTTCTACAATGTTTTTTTCATTTGTTGATTTTTCTAATTGGTCTTCATCCTCTTTGTTACATGCCCATAGGAACATAAAGAGACTCAGAAGGGTAAATAGTTTTGTAATCGTAATTTTTTTCATAACAAGTGTTTTTAAGTTTTGTTTATGTTTTAATTAAAAAAACGAAACAATATTATTTTAAAAATGAATTGCTACTTATTTTAGTTTATAGTAAAATATTACTATTAAATAGCTTAAAATTATATAGTTTGTTTCTATTAAGTTGGATTGTAAATCTATATAAAGGTTGCTTTTGTTTAATCATATTTATTAAAAGTTTAACAAAAAGAATACTAATAAGTATGATTTCATCATTTTGTAGTTGTTGTTGGTAGGGTATTCTTATTTTCTTTATGTTATTATCCCCTTGGAATGAAATATTTGTTTGAACTGTAATTTTGTATTTTTGCACCGACAAATATGCCGGTATGAAAAAAGTAGTAATAGGTCTTTCTGGAGGTGTAGATTCAAGTGTTGCAGCCTATCTTTTAAAAAAGCAGGGTTATGAGGTAATTGGCTTATTTATGAAAAATTGGCACGATGATTCCGTAACTATTTCTGAGGAATGCCCTTGGTTGGAAGATAGCAATGATGCACTTATTGTTGCTGAAAAATTGGGAATACCTTTTCAAACCGTTGATTTGAGTGCGGAGTACAAGGAGCGTATTGTAGATTACATGTTCCGAGAGTATGAAATGGGTCGTACCCCAAATCCTGATGTACTTTGTAATAGGGAAATAAAGTTTGACGTTTTCTTGAAAATTGCATTGCAGTTAGGAGCGGATTTTGTGGCCACAGGTCACTATTGCAGAAAAGGGGCCATTATAAACGCTGATGGTACTGAAACTTATCAATTGTTATCCGGTATTGATAAAAACAAAGATCAATCCTACTTTCTTTGCCAGTTATCTCAAGAACAGCTATCCAAAACTTTATTTCCAATCGGAGAGTTGACCAAACCTGAGGTGCGAAAGATTGCCTCGGAAATGGATTTAATAACTGCGGATAAGAAAGACTCACAGGGACTTTGCTTTATTGGTAAGGTGCGTTTACCTGAATTTTTGCAACAACAATTGAAACCTAGAAAGGGTAAAATTATTGAAGTACCGGCATCGGTATCAAAATATAATCGTGCTACACCCCAATTTAAAACGAAAAGAGAAGAATTGGCATTTTATGCTGAAAAACCTGTATACACGGTAACTGATGGGGTAGAGGTAGGTGAACACCAAGGAGCACATTATTTTACAAAGGGCCAACGTAAAGGATTGCATGTGGGCGGGACTAAAGAGCCTTTATTTGTTATAGATACCGACGTTGCTGAAAACGTGATATATACGGGTCAAGGTAAATCCCACCCAGGTCTTTATAGACGTGCCTTATTTGTTCAAGAGGACGAAATACATTGGGTAAGGCCCGACTTATGTCTTAAAACAGATGAGAGTTTAGCCGTAAAGGCTCGTATACGTTATAGACAAGAACTCCAAAATGCTACTTTGTATAAAATTGGAAGCGGATTATATGTTGATTTTGAAAAAGAGCAATCCGCAATTACCGAAGGACAATTTGTGGCTTGGTACATAGAGGATGAACTTGTTGGTTCCGGAGTTATAAGTTGATATAAATATGCCAAATAAAATCACCCAACTTTTTAATATACAATACCCTATAATACAAGCAGGTATGGTTTGGACGAGTGGCTGGCGTTTGGCTTCTGCAGTAAGCAATGCTGGTGGACTAGGCTTGTTGGGTGCTGGTAGTATGTATCCAGAAGTTTTAAGGGAACATATCCAAAAATGTAAAGCTGCCACCAAAAAACCTTTTGGAGTAAACGTTCCGCTTTTGTATCCCCAAATTGAGGAACTTATGGATATTATTGTTCAGGAGGGTGTAAAAATTGTATTCACTTCTGCGGGAAACCCTAAAACCTGGACAAAGTTTTTAAAGGAAAATGGAATAATCGTAGTTCATGTGGTAAGTAGCGTAAAGTTTGCGTTAAAGGCGCAAGATGTAGGCGTAGATGCTGTGGTTGCCGAAGGATTTGAAGCCGGCGGTCATAACGGAAGGGAAGAGACGACAACAATGGTGCTTATTCCCGCTACTAAGAAAAACATTGATATACCATTAATTGCAGCTGGTGGGATTGCCACAGGTGAAGCCATGTTGGCCGCGATGGTATTGGGAGCTGATGGGGTTCAGGTGGGAAGTAGGTTTGTTGCTTCTGTTGAAGCGTCTAACCATGAAAACTTTAAACAAGAAGTAATCAAGGCAAAGGAGGGCGATACTGAGCTAACCCTCAAGGAATTAACCCCGGTACGATTATTAAAGAATAGGTTTTATCAGGACATTAAAGATGCGTATGCCAATAAGGCTACCACAGATGAGCTGAAAAGTTTATTGGGAAGGGGTAGAGCCAAAAAAGGAATGTTTGAAGGAGATTTAGAGCAAGGTGAATTGGAAATAGGGCAAGTATCTTCCTTGATTAATTATATAAAACCAGCTGCCACCATTATTAAAGAAATGGTGGCAGAATATCAGTTGGCCAAAGGATTACTGCTAGATTTAGAAAATTAACTATCTGTTTCCTTTAAACTACCTAAATACTCCATTAGGTCTCTTAATTCTCTTCGAGAAATCATTCTTCCCATTGGTGGCATGGCCGATATGCCATTCTCACGTTTTTTAATTCTTGAAAGGGCAATCTCCATAGGTTCGGCATCGTTGGTTCGTAATATGAGTTCGTCTTCTGTTTCCTCTTCAAGAACACCTGTTACCACTTGACCATCTGTTAGTGTAACGGTAATGCTACCATAGCCTGGTGCCAGTCTTTTACTAGGTTCAATGAGGGATTCCAATATTTGCTCTCTAGTTAGAATATTTGCAATGTTATCCAGTGCCGGTCCAACCTGTCCACCAGTACCATTAACGGCGTGGCAACGCACACATTGCGCCGTTGGGTTATTGGCAAAAACATTTCTACCTTGCCACCATCTACCACCATAAAGGGTTTCTTTATACCCTTCTGCGGTTTGGTCATCTTTTTTGATTTTTTCTAATTGAGCAATGAGTTGTTCTGAACCACTTGCTTCCACTGTTTCGATAAGGTCTAAAATTGCACCGTCAGGGAATCTTTCGTTCACCGCTTTCTGTACAAGTCCTGTTAATACATTTTCACTTTTTTCAAAAGGAAGCTCAGCAAGCACGCCTAACATTGTTTGTTGTTCTCCTATGGAACCATTTCTAAAAATTGGGTCTACGATTGCAGGAAGGTTTTCTTTTGAAATAGCAACTTTTGATAACAATCCCAATGCGGCTTCACGCACTTCTTGATTTTTGTCACTCATTCCGGCTTTCATTGCCGTTTCTATTTTATCGAATTGGAGTGCGCCTAAAGACGCCAACATTGCCGATTTTACTTTTGGAGCATTGCTCTTACTAAAGACAGCATACAATTGGTCATTATAGTTCGTAATGCCTAAATTCTCCAAAGTTTTTGAAACTCCGATTAGAATATCGGGATTCTCCTCGTTCAAAAATTCTGGAATTTCCTTTCCGATTTTTTGTTTTGCAATACTGGCGTCGCGTTTTATTTCTCCACGATACCTACCATCAACTCTATCTAAAACCGATGGTTCTCCCCAGGTGCCAATAGTGGCAAGAGCTTCGCCTCTAAGAGCATTGTCAACCTCACTACGTTTGGCGAAAGCAATAAGATTATCCAGTTCTTTTTCTCCTCCAACCCTTAAAGCGGCATTGATAGCACGTCTTAGCAGAGGTTCGGAAGTAAATCTGGTCTCGGTCAACACATTTGCCAAAGCTGGTAATGCAGGTTCTATAGACCAATCGTCATTAATGGCCCGTGCAGCTTCTGCAGCAATATATTCATCAGAATCGTTCAAGAATTTTGCAACACCGGGATCTTGCATTCTTCTCAAAACCAAAACAGCTGCTATACGAAGACTTCTGTTAGGACTATCGGTCAAGGCTAACATAGGTTCCGATTTGCCTATTCGGGATAAGGCTAAAACTGCCGCATGCCTTAGGTATACGTCTACATCATTATTTAATTCTATCATATCCAGTAAAGGCTGAATTGCTTCTTCGTGTGCAATTCTTCCCAACGCCTGAGCTGCGAAGAACTTCACCCTATCGTTTTCATGTTTCAGTAACGGAATATATCGAGATCCTGCTTCTTTATATCGAATGTCGCCCAGTACTTTTAGCGACTGTGCGATGATTTCTGGGTCTTTATCAGTTAATAAAGGTACAAGGCAATCTGCTTTGCCTATATCATTAGCCGCAATCTGACCGATACCCCAAATGGCATGTATTCTTGCAAATTGATTATCATTTTCCACCAGTACGTCCTTTAAGGCGCGATAGCCCCAAAAAGTACTTTTAGCCAATTCAAATTGCGCTTTTTGACGAATACGCATATCGGGATAAGAGAGTAATGCTACCAATTCATCATTAGATTGGTCACTATAATCCAAGGTCATTAAACGTTCTGTTTCCGCTCTTTCATTATTTAGATCATTATTGGCCTCGGTTACATCTATTTTCCAAACCCTTCCATAATTTTTTGTGTTCCAGCCATTTATCCAATCTGCAGTATACAAAGCACCATCGGGTCCAAAACGAACTCCGGTTGGAAGTATTCCGCTTACCACATCGATATCGGTATTCAAATCAAAGCTGGCTCCTTTTGGTTTTAAATCGAATGACCAAATGTGTGAACGGCTAGGGTCGCCAACAAATTCTGACAGGAAAAACCGGTTAAGCCAATCTTTGCCTAATGCGGTACCTGGGTTATAGGCCATCCCAGTAGGGCCGTTATGGAAATTCATAATTGGAGGAATGATATAGGCTGCCTGACCTTCCCATCTTGGCACATACAGTTTTTCATCCATCCATACCTTATATCCATTGTTTTTTGAATCTGTATATTTTCCAAACTGCCAATTGGTACGCCATCCCGAATCCGAACCTTCTACTATATGTACCAAACGTTCACTTTCACCCGCGTGGTCGCCATCATTATCGGAAGAAATGATATTGCCATAGGCATCGAAAACAAATTCATGCGTGTTTCTATGGCCACGTGAAAACACTTCAAAATTACTACCATCAGGATTACAGCGAACAATTACCCCTTGATTTGGATATTTGTGTTTAACACCGTCAACGGTAGTAATGTTTGCACCAATGTCGCCAATACCCCAGTAAATTTTACCATCAGGACCTTGAATGGCACCCGACATACCGTGGCCACCAAATCCTATATGCACAGCAAACCCGTGCGCAATGGATGTTTTTTCATCGAGCACACCATCTTCATTAGTATCTGTTAGTCGCCACATATCTGGACCTATACCCACAAAAACATCCTCGTCGCGTACTAAAAGTGCACCGGCAACATCGGTAATTTCAGTATCAAAATCTTCAAGAATTCGAGTTGAGGTGTCAGCAAGTCCATCGTCATTGGCATCTTCTAACATCCAAACTTCATCTTTTTCTACCGCCAGATCTCTCCAATCGTGAATGGAATCATTGTTCAGGTCTTTCAGCCAACTATTTTCTTCACTTAGTTCCGGGGCAAAGGTTTTACGTAAAAATGCCCTTCTATCTTCAACAGATTCTAAAGAAATTGAAGGTGTCATCCATTGGCGATACCCTCTAATATCAAATTCTGAATTTTTTTGGCGATTTGTTCTGGTAAGGTAAATACGACCCTTACTATCAATATCCATAGCAACCGGATCAGGAGCTAAAGAGTCTGATGCCCATAGTGTCAATTCTAGTCCGTCTGCAACTTTCGCCGTAATATTTGCTCTTGCGGAGCTCATTATTTCGCTTACATCAGTACTGTCTTCATAAATTACTAGTGGAGTTTCCTTAGGTTTTTTTTGTTGGCAAGAAAAAAATGAAAAAGTTAAACTAAGGAACATTAATAAATTTGCAATTCCTTTAAAGGATAATTTAGTCGTTGACATATGAAGTATGTAAGTTATTTTAAGAATTTAAAAATAGGAAATAATTAATAGATTTACCTGTCAAAAAAGAAAGCAAATCATTCTAAAAATAAATATTTATAAATTTAACAGCATTATATTAGAATATGTTTAAAATAGTAACCATGAAAATTAAGAATCCAATTTGGATAGCAACTGTAGTATTTACATTAATCATTAACGGTTTAGTTGCACAGGAAGGGCATCCTTTAGAAGGCAGGTGGAATTTGAGTTTTGACCAAGAGGATAAAATATTGCCAGGTTGGTTAGAAGTAAGACACTCAGGTACGAACACTTTAATAGGAAGTTTTTGTTATGCTTTTGGAAGTGCACGCCCTATTGCTGAGGTAAAGAAGTTTGGTGAAATGTTTTATTTTAAGATTCCAAAACAGTGGGAACCGGGCAATGCAGATATGGAATTTGAAGGTAAATTGGTAAATGGGAATCTCGAGGGTTCTATGGTATATGCCGATGGTAAAACATATTCATGGACTGGTAAAAGAGCTCCTGAATTACTTTATTATGAAAACGCGAAAACTGGAAAAGAAATAGCCTTGTTCAATGGTAAAAACCTAGATGGTTGGGAGATTAAGGAAGGTAACCAATGGAAAGTAGTGGATGGTGTTCTAACAAGCGATAAATCCGGTGTAAATTTGGTTTCCAAAGATAAATTCAACGATTTTAAATTGCATGTGGAATTTAAATATCCCGAAGGTAGTAACAGTGGATTGTACTTAAGGGGCCGCTACGAAGTTCAAATAGCAGATAATATTGGACTACCACCTTCATCAATTTATTTTGGCGGGGTCTACGGATTACTTTCCCCAAATGAAAATGTAGCAATGCAGGCAGGGGAGTGGCAGACTTTTGATATCACTTTAATTGGTAGAAGGGTTACCATAGAGGCAAATGGTAAAACTGTAATTGATGGTCAAAACATAAAAGGTATGACAGGCGGTGCTTTGGACAACAAAGAATCGGAACCAGGGCCTATTATGATTCAGGGCGATCATGGTCCGGTAGAATTTAGGGCAATAGAAATAATGCCAATCACAAAGAAATAAAAAAAAGCCTCCATTTTTGGAGGCTTTTTTTATTCTTCCCATGCTATATTGGAAATGAGTTCCAAGGCTTTTTTTTCTTCATCCCTATGTACATATATTTCAGAAATATGGGGTAAAGGTGTGCCGAAACCAGCTAAACGAGCCGATTCACTTTCGCTTTTTACGATAGGTTCTATGCCATTGTCCTTAAGGATTTGTACAATTCTGTTGCTTTTAGTACTGTTTCCCCCAAATACTTTTATGTAATCTGTATTCATAATTTTTCACCTGTTACGGCTATTTATTTTTTAAAAATCTCGAAAAGAAATCAAGCTTCTAAATCCTAGCAATAAAATTGCTAAAACAATTTACTCCATTTTTGAAACGATTCCTTTTAAATGTACATTAAAGTTACTTAAAGTTTGGCTAAGAATATCGATTTGTTCCTTTGCTTCGTCCCAGTTTTTTTGTTCAATAGCCTCTCTGACTCCCGGCAGGGTTTTAACCCCATATCCAGTGTAAAAACCAGGAGCATAAATTTGATGTTTGAACCAGGGTCTTCTAGGCAATCCTTTCTCGGAAGTGAGCATATGTTCGGCTTCCATTAAC
This sequence comes from Maribacter sp., assembly GCA_965662155.1. Lineage (GTDB taxonomy): Bacteria > Bacteroidota > Bacteroidia > Flavobacteriales > Flavobacteriaceae > Maribacter. The sequence goes on from CBFIGW010000029.1 coordinate 23,051, forward strand.
TTTTTATTAATGAAGAGTTTTTTATCCTTTGAAAGGGTTCTAAAATTTAACTTATTAAACTTTTCAATTGTCATTTCAAGATTACTAAGTGCATTTTGCAAAGGAGAGAAATCTAAATAGGGAACTTTTTCCTTGGATTTTGGATTGTTATACTTTTTGGTTGGGTCCGATGCCAATTCATATGCATTCTTTTCAATTAGCATATTATGTTTTTCTACTGATGACCGCATTTTTTCGGTTTCTTTCATTACTTCGTCCAAATAACCCGAAACCGTTGTATGCCATTGACTGAAGTTTAATGGAATTATATCCGCATTTGCCAATCTTAGAGTAATACGTCCAGCCGTATTGGCCAAAGCAACCCCATAAGCAAATTCAGGATCTTTAAATCTTTTGTAATGGGGATAAGTATCATAGATAGTGTGATACTCCCCACCTGAATTTTCACCTCCAAAACCTAAATTAAGAGCAGCAATTCCTGCATGCTGAATGAAAGGTGTATAATCTGAGCCCGAACCAAGTGCGTAAAGTTCAAAAGAATCATTTCCACCATTCACCATATCTCTGGCTAATCTTCTTTCCTTAACGGAAACTTTGGTCTGTGGGTCGGTAACCGCACCTGCAACTTCACTAACCATGGCCTGTAGTGAATGAGAACCTCCAGCCCCCAAAAACCCTCGACCATTACCATCCGTATTAATATAGGCTACAACTTTTTCCTGTAATTCCTTTTTATGGTCTTCAACCCATTCGGTAGAACCGATTAGCCCTGGTTCTTCGGCATCCCAAGCACAATATACAAGTGTCCTTTTTGGTTTTTTTCCATTTTTTGCCAATTCACCGACCGCACGAGCTTCTTCCATTAGGGCGGCCATACCGCTAACTGGGTCATTTGCTCCGTGAACCCAAGCATCATGATGATTTCCTCGCATAACCCATTGGTCTGGAAAATCAGTTCCCTTCATTGTTGCAATTACATTATGTGCAGGAACCAGTTTCCAATCAAACTTCAATTTAAGGTGGACTTTTGCAGGTCCCGGCCCAATATGGTATGTAATAGGTAATCCACCGCGCCATGATTGGGGAGCGACAGGTCCTGCCAAAGCAGCCAATAGCGGTTGGGCATCTTCATATGAAATCGGTAGCACAGGTATTTTGGTAATTGTCGGCGCGTTTTCCCTGTCTAACCTCTTGGCATCTTTCGTTGCCCCATAACCAGGGGTAAGTACATCTCCGGGATAGGTTGGCATGTCCATGACCGAACCACGCTGAACTCCCGTTTTATTTTTAAAAGCTCCTTCTGGATAAACATCGCCACGACCATAGCCGTCATCTTGTGGATCTGAATAAATGATACACCCGATTGCCCCATTTTCGGCAGCTAATTTAGGTTTGATTCCCCTCCAACTGCCTTGGTATTTGGCAATTACAATTTTACCCTTAACACTTATGCCCAGTTTTTCAAGTTCCTCATAATCTTTGGGAATACCATAATTAACGAAGACTAATTCGGCCTCGACATCTCCATCTTTGGAAAAAGCGTTGTAACTGGGTAATAAAGCATCACCTTGTGCGGTGTAAGGGTCTCCTTCTACCGGTACTGCAGTAAGTTTGGCTTTATAAGTAGTTGGGCCAGTCAGCTCTAGCACCCTTTCCGTGGGATAGGGAAAAAGAATATGGTAAGTTTCTATTTTGGCATCATATCCCCAAGACTTAAACTGGTCCCTAATCCATTTGGCATTTTCCTCTCCGAATTTAGTTCCTACCCAATGAGGTTCTGCAGACATTTTTTGTATCCAATTGTCAATATTGGAAGCTTCAAGTTTTTCTTCGAATTCTTTTTCAAGTTTTTGTTGCTCTGCATTGCCGACTTCTGTAAACCCAATAATAGAATTCTGGGCATTTGTTATATTAAAGAGAAGAACTATAAATAGTGGCGTAAAAAACTGTTTCATAATAGTGTTTAAGGAAATTTAAAGAAAGTTACTTAATAATTTTGGACTGATAATAGGTTTGTAGCCCTTTTTGGAACATTGGAATTTAAAGAGACAATTTTGTTGGTTATTCTCTAAATTTTAATTTTTTGATTTTTAAAATGAGAACGGAGTATTAAAAAAGTGGTGTCCTAATTTTTAATCAATATTAATAGTTTTACCCGACTTCGAACTTTCAATTGAAGCTTGTAAAATTTCCATTGCAATCATATTATTTTCCAAAGTATATGGACCATAAGGCTCTAGTTCTAATGAACCATTGATGACCGAAGCAAATACAGAAAATGGGTCATCATAGGGTCTAGGTCTGTCATTAAATAATAGGGTTTCTTCAGTGAAACTGCTGTACCCCGTAGATATTCTTATTCTTAATTGGTTTGCATTATCCGAATAAATAGCTCCATTTTCCCCAAACAATTCCATATCCTTTCTTCCAATTGGCCAATTCCATGAAGGTTCAAGTATTGCCATGGTATTGTCATAGGTAAGTATGATAGTAGCGTCATCATCAACATTGGGATTGTTTTCTGGTTGTAATTGCTGTGTTACGGCGGTAACTGTCTTTGGTTTTTCTCCATTTTTTAACCAAGTCATTAAATTGGCTCCATAACAACCAAAATCCATTATTGCCCCACCGCCATTTAGTTTTGGGTCTGTTAGCCATTCCAAAAACTCAGGAGATACCCCAATTTTTTTAGGGCCTTTATGACCATCTCGTATAATTACTTTTTTTAAATCCCCAATCTTCCCTTCCTCTAATAAGTTTTTGGCTTTAAAATTGGTCTCATACCATGAGGTTTCATAGTTCGTAAGCACATGAATATTGTGTTTTTTTGCTAAAGCCTCAATTTTATGAGCATCTTCTAAACTAATGGCTAACGGCTTTTCTACCATAACATGAACTCCTTTTGGAGCACAGGCCTCTACTACAGCTAAATGTTCCTTTATGTTACCAAAGGCTGCAACAGCGTCCGGTTTTGTAGATTTAATCATTTCTTCCATACTATCAAAAACCATATCCATGGAAAAACCATATTGTTTGGAAAGTCTTTGGGCCAACTCCTTATTCTGCTCTAC
>CBFIGW010000030.1:0-25633 GCA_965662155.1 Maribacter sp.
TATAGGCATCGGCAATCATCGGGTTACAAGCAGCCTCTGTACAGCCATTGCCTAACCCTATTAAAAGGTTCGCAATCAATAAACCCATATAGCTTCCTGAAAAAATTAGAAGAATAATACCTACCGTATGTGCGAAAAATGCAAATTGCATAATTACTTTACCACCTACTTTGTGATAAATTAATCCACCAATTACCATGGCAATAGGGAATCCCGCAAACCACATAGATGTTATTAATCCTGCCTGACTCGCAGTCAATTCTAATTCTGTTTTAAGTTGGTCCAATATACCTGCCGCAATGGCAAAGGAGAATGCTGTGGTAATTAAAGCAAAACAACTGGCATAAAACAGCCTGTTCGCATTTACATTAGAAGTTGTACTAGAACTTTCCATATTTTATTTGGTTTAATTATTTATGTTGGTTAATATGCTAAACTAATAAAAATGAAATAATATCTGTGATTTTTTATGGAAATGATACTTTAGTATCGATAAGTATTGATAATTTTAACTATATAACTAAGATTTACAGCTATTTAAGGAAAACAACTTTTATGTATAGACACGCAATATTTATTTTAACGTTACTTCTAGTCGGTTGTAATTCATCAATTGATAGGCCGATAAATTCAAAATCTACGTCTACAATTCCAGATGGATATGACCCAGAAGCTAAACTATCGGAATTGAATATTTCCCTAAGGGACCAAGGAACTCCTGTTGCCAATTACGTTCATGTTGTACGTAGTGGTAATCTATTATTTCTTGCAGGAAAAGGGCCAAAACAGGCCAATGGAGAGAATATTGTAGGGAAGCTAGGTGCCGATTTAAATATAGATGAGGGATATCGGGCTGCTCGGGAAGCGGGCATCAATCAATTATCGGTACTTAAAGCGGAACTTGGAAATCTAAACAAGGTAAAACGAGTTGTAAAAGTTAAGGGTATGGTGAATGCCATTCCAGAATTTAAGGACCACTCAAAAGTTATTAATGGCTATTCCGATTTGATGGTAGCTGTGTTTGGTGAAAAAGGGAAACATGCACGGGCCGCTGTAGGTATGGGTTCCTTACCGGGTAATATGGCCGTTGAGGTAGAAATGATTGTTGAGGTTTGGGAGTAACTCCTCAATTCTACTCGTTGTCGTTTTTAAATAGTTTCCCAAAGTTGTAAGCCGCATGTACTAAATTGATATAGGCATTGGTCATGGCATCGTCCAAGTTAGTAACTCCCTGTACAATAGAAACTGCGTAATCCAGTCCAAACTCTTCTTGTTCCGATATAGAAATCTCCATGGCGCCGCAAAAAGCAGCTACAGGAATATTTCTTTTTTTTGCAGAAGTAATTACCCCATCTATGGTTTTACCCGACAAGGTTTGCCCATCTAGTTTGCCTTCTCCGGTAATTATCCAATCTGCGGCTTTAATTTGGGTGTCAAAAGCTACCAATTCCTTTACCAATTCAATTCCGGATGTTAATGTCGCATTTAAAAACACGCTGGTTCCGGCACCCATACCACCAGCTGCTCCTGCGCCTGGTATATGTTGTGAGTCAATTTTAAATTGGTTTTTGATAATAGTTGCCAAATTTTTTAAACCAGCATCTAAATGGATAATTTCTTCTTTTGAAGCCCCTTTTTGTTCCGCATAAACGTAGGCCGCACCATTCTTACCAAACAATGGGTTGGTAACATCGCAGGCCACTTTGAACTTTACCTCTTTTAATTGTGGTTTTTTGTTGTCGTTGGAAATTGTATTGATATGGATTAAGTTTTCTCCAATGGGTAGTAGAGGTTTTCCATCGATATCATAAAATTCATAGCCTAGAGCTGCTGCCATACCAACGCCACAATCAGTGGTGGCACTACCACCAATACCTAAAATAATTTCTTTTGCCCCTAATTCAATTGCATGGGAAATTAGTTCACCAGTACCCAAAGAAGTTGTTTGCATGCAATTACGCTCTTTTTTATTAAGTAATCTAAGCCCTGAAGCTTCAGACATTTCAATATAGGCGATTTGATTTTTTTGTGAATAGAGATATGTGGCCTTTATGGGACGGAATAAAGGATCGTTTACCGTACATGTTATCTTTTTGGCTTCTATATAATGGCGAACAACATCCATTGTGCCATCACCGCCATCTGCCAAGGGTAGTTTTAGAATTTCGGATGTTGGTAAGGCTTTTTTTATTCCCTCTTCCACAGCATCACAAAACTCAAAGCCCGATAGGGAATCCTTAAATTTATCGGGTGCTACTACAAATTTCATACTGTGGTTTTGACTTAAGGTCCTGGAAAATTAGAAAGTAGTTTTTGGGAGAAACGTTTTCGCGAAGCTCCTTTTTGAACAATGCCTTAAAATACTGTTTTTTTTGTCCGCTAGAACCATTACAGTATTTATTTGTAGCCCCGGCAAGAATCGAACTTGCATCTAAAGTTTAGGAAACTTCTATTCTATCCATTGAACTACGGGGCCAATAAACAAGAAGGTAAAAATAAAATATTTTGCTTGATAATCGAGAATAATTACTACGAGTTTTAATACAATAGGAAGAACAATAATTATGATTTCGAATCTGCTAAATATTATAGAAAAAATTCTAAAAAGAACTGTATGGATACATACGGTTGCAAAATTATTTTCTTGGCGCCCAAATTTCGTACATAGGTTCTCCTTTGCTATTTTTCCCGGTGTGATGCCAATCTTTATCTTTTATCTCATAATTAAATTCTAAAGAAGCACCTACGCGGGCGTTGTCTCGTGAGAAATACTCAATATTTTCTGTATACACACCATTTATTGAGGTGAAACTACCACCTCCCGTGCCAGAAAAACGCATGGTCTCTGTTTGGTAGGCAATCCATTGAAATCGGCCATCTTTTAAAAATTTCAAGGTTTTTCTAGGGTTTTCATCACCTCTGCGTTTTTGACCTGTATCTGGCCCTCTGGTTGCAAATAGCCATTGCCCGTCCAAGTCTTGGGTTTTAGATGCTATTTTATGGAAATTCAATTCAGATTCCGTATTTAATTGCAGACTGTTTTCAATAATCTTGAAAGGAAAAACCAATTTCTTCTTTCCATCGTTTTCAAAATTGCTATTAAATTCTAAGTCAACCTTTAACGTATTATCCATTAACGTATAAAACCCACCAATACTATTAATAAACTCTGCAGGTGACTTTTTATAGGTTGAATACACTAAATAATTATCTGTAATTTTTAGTTCATGGGTTATATTTTGGTCATTCACCATGTATACACCAGGTGAAATTTGTGCTCTAAGTGAGGCAATTGAGCTAAATAATACTAAAACTGTTCCTAAAAGTAGCTTTTGATGATATTTCATATAACTTTTCTTTAGTATAAAGTTACAAGTTAAGTTGTTGATGATAAATAGTTTAATATAAAAAAAATCTAATTACATTATTTTATTTGATCACTTGTCATTATTTTTTATAAAAAGCTTGTTTATTCAGTTTTTTTGATTTCATTTGTGCCCTCAAAATTGAATTTATCAATTTTGATTTTATTAGGCTATTAGCTGAACATCGTGCAAAGTGTTTCTATGTTCGGGCTTTGGGAAATTAGGAAGTCATACCCCAAAGCAGCTTATCAGATAAGCAACCGAATTTTAAAGCTAACTTCCGATTTTTGTAGTGAAATTGTGCAAAGTCAGCACAACTACTTCTTCATTCCTACCACTCAGGAACAGATTCTTATTTGATTATGTAACCATGATGTTTTAGTAACGTCAAGGTCATATCCTATTCTGTTTTTTTACCGAATTTTTCACTTTTAATCATAGAATTTTAATGAACACTAAATATATTGATCTTATAGATCAAACTTATTTTTTCCCTCAAGAGGAATTTACCCTTGATGGGGATAACCTGAAATTTCACAACATTCCTTTAAAGGAGCTTATTGATAAATATGGAAGCCCTTTAAAGTTCACCTATTTGCCTAAAATATCAGAGAATATAAGTAGGGCCAAAAATTGGTTTGCCAATGCTATTGTTCAAAATAGCTATAAAGGAAAATACCATTATTGCTATTGTACCAAGAGTAGCCATTTTCAGCATGTACTGCATGAAGCATTAAAGAACGACATTCACATAGAAACCTCTTCTGCATTTGATATAAACATTGTTGAGAAATTAAAGACAAATGGAAAACTAAAAGATGAAGCCTTTGTTATTTGCAATGGTTTTAAACGTGAGCAGTACATAGAAAACATTGCAAGGCTAATTAATAATGGTCATCGCAACTGCATACCCATTATTGACAATTATGAGGAGATCGATTTGCTCTCCAACGAGATCAACGACACTTTTAAAATAGGCATTAGAATTGCTTCGGAAGAAGAGCCAAAATTTGAATTTTATACCTCTAGATTAGGTATTGGATATAAGAACATCGTTCCATTTTATGAAAACCAGATTAAGGATAATGATAAAGTTGAATTGAAAATGCTTCACTTTTTCATTAATACCGGTATTCGTGACAACGCTTATTACTGGAACGAATTGGTGAAATGCCTTAAAGTGTATGTACGTCTTAAAAAGATATGTCCTTCACTGGATAGCTTAAATATTGGAGGAGGGTTTCCCATAAAGAATACCTTGGCATTTGAGTATGATTATCAATACATGATCAATGAGATTTTAAATCAAATAAATATTACCTGTGAAGAGGCGGATGTGCCTGTGCCACATATTTTTACGGAGTTTGGTAGCTTCACAGTAGGTGAGAGTGGCGGTGCTATTTATGAAATTTTGTATCAAAAACAGCAAAACGATAGAGAGAAATGGAATATGATAGATTCTTCTTTCATTACCACTTTACCGGATACTTGGGCCATAAACAAACGTTTTATTATGTTGCCCATTAACCGTTGGAACGATGAATATGAGCGTGTGTTGTTAGGTGGACTTACTTGTGATAGTGACGATTATTATAATAGTGAGCAGAACATGAACGCCATTTACTTGCCAAAGTATAAAAGGGACAAACCACTTTATATTGGGTTTTTTAATACGGGTGCCTATCAGGAAACTATTGGTGGTTATGGTGGTTTACAACACTGTTTAATTCCCCAGCCAAAACATATTTTAATATACAAGGACGATGACGGTAATTTGGTAACTACCCTTTTTAATCCGCAACAAACATCTGAGGCCTTGTTAGACATATTGGGCTACGGAAAAAAACCGATAGCATCGGAACATATAGTTTTAGAAAAAGCAACAACCATCTAATTTAAACGAGTATAAATCTTTAAAAAATGAGTACATCAAAGAATTATGCAGGTATTCCTGATCAATTCGCACAGTTAGAAACAGCAAAGGTTATTTTAATACCCGTACCCTATGACGGTACCAGTACATGGGGCAAGGGTGCAGACAAAGGGCCAAAAGCCTTTTTGGAAGCTTCTGAGAATATGGAGCTTTATGACATTGAAACAGGTACAGAAGTTTACGAACAGGGGATCTATTTGGCTAGTTCCATAACGGAGAACAACACTCCTGAGGCTATGGTAAATGCAGTACACAAGACTACCAAGGAGTATATTAAGCGTAATAAGTTTGTAACCTTGTTTGGTGGGGAACATTCCGTTTCTATTGGGACGATACGTGCTTTTAATGAGTGTTTTGACAACCTTACCGTTTTACATATTGATGCACATGCCGACCTTAGGGAATCCTATGATGGCTCTAAGTTTAATCACGCTTGTGCCGTACATGAGGCAAGTCAGACCACAAATTTGATCCAAGTGGGTATACGTTCTATGGATGCTATAGAAAAAACATATATGGACGAGGAGAAGACTTTCTTTGCATATGATATGGTAGCTGATGACTATTGGATGGACAAGGTTATTGAGGCTATGACGGACAATGTTTTTATCACATTTGACTTGGATGCCTTTGATCCTTCTATTATGCCCTCCACTGGAACCCCTGAACCTGGTGGTTTATTCTGGTACGAAACGCTGGAATTTCTAAAACAAGTTTTTGAAGAAAAGAATGTAGTAGGGTTTGATATTGTTGAATTATGCCCTAACGAGGTAGATAAATCATCTGATTTTTTGGCAGCAAAACTTTATTACAAAATGCTTTCCTATAAGTTTAAAGGAGAAGATGCAGGTGATGATTATGATAATACGTATGATGTGGAATACAGATCCAGTAACAATTTAAAATTTAATGATGATGAAGAATAAAGGCGCTATTTCTAACTTTATAGAGAAGTACTACCTGCACTTTAATGCTGCAGCATTGGTAGATGCCGCAAAGGGTTATGAAGAACAATTGAACAATGGCGCTAAAATGCTTGTTTCTTTGGCAGGAGCCATGAGTACTGCGGAACTTGGTAAAATCTTTGCGGAAATGATACGCCAAGATAAGGTGCAAATCATTTCTTGTACAGGAGCTAACTTAGAGGAGGACATTATGAATTTGGTGGCTCATTCGCATTACAAACGTGTACCTAATTATCGTGACCTAACCCCACAAGAGGAATGGGATTTGTTGGAAAAAGGCTTAAACCGGGTTACGGATACCTGTATTCCGGAAGAGGAAGCCTTTCGTAGGTTGCAGGAACACATTTTTAAAATTTGGAAAGATGCGGATGATAATGGCGAACGTTTCTTACCACATGAATATATGTACAAAATGTTATTATCCGGCGTGTTAGAAGAGTACTATGAAATAGATTTAAAGGACTCTTGGATGTACGCTGCGGCAGAGAAAAATTTACCTATAATTTGCCCTGGATGGGAAGATAGTACAATGGGTAATATTTTTGCTTCTTATGTAATGAAAGGGGAACTTAAGGCATCTACCATGAAATCTGGAATTGAGTACATGACCTTTTTGGCTGATTGGTACACCGCTAATTCTGAAAATGGAATTGGGTTTTTTCAAATTGGTGGCGGTATAGCTGGTGATTTTCCTATCTGTGTGGTGCCCATGTTATATCAGGATATGGAACGTACGGATACACCTTTTTGGAGTTATTTCTGCCAAATTAGTGATAGTACAACTAGTTATGGTTCATACTCAGGTGCAGTGCCCAATGAGAAAATAACTTGGGGAAAATTAGATATCAATACTCCAAAATATATTATAGAAAGTGATGCAACTATTGTTGCGCCTTTAATTTTTGCTTACCTTTTGGATATGTAATTATGGATAAACACGCACATTTAAAAAGAGTAATCGTTGATTTTAAAAAATTGACTCCAGAAGTACTTAAGCTTTTAGTGGAGAGATATCCTGATGGTTACGATGACCGCAATATCATTTCTTTTAGAAATGGACAAGGAGAGCGAATAGAAGCTGTTGAAGTTTTAACTGAGGATACCAAATATTTAGTTAAGATAAGTGCCAAGTTGGAGTACACAATGGAAAATTATGATGCAGATGACTATGATGATTTTGATGACGATGATCCAGAGGCTGTAGTAGAGCCCAATCCAGAAGATATGGTAGATGGCGACGACGAGTAGCAAACTCAATTTACCTTTTAAAATCTGATTCTAACTAGTTATATTAACTATTACAGATTTCCTACGGCTTTTTTTAACGAATTGTTACAACCTATCCCATCCCTTTCCAATGAATATTGAGGATATAGAAAATATAGAATTAAAGTTCTTAAATCTAAATGATTACCAAGAACTAAAGAGCGCAATGATTTCTGCCTATACCAATATGCCCGGTGCATACTGGAAAGAGAAGCATATAAAATCATTAATTGATAAATTTCCAGAAGGCCAGGTCGTTATTAAAATAAATGGTGAATTGGCAGGTGTGGCATTATCTATTATTCTAGATTATGAAGTTTATGGGGATACGCATACCTATAAACAAATTACAGGTAATTATTCCTTTGAAACCCATAATTCCGAAGGCGATGTGTTATATGGTATTGAGGTATTTATAAAACCTCAGTTTCGTGGTTTGCGATTAGGGCGTAGGTTGTATGACTACCGAAAGGAATTGTGTGAGAAATTAAACCTAAAAAGTATCGCTTTTGGTGGTAGAATGCCAAACTTTCACAAATATTCAGATCGGTTAACCCCTAAAGAATATATAGATAAAGTACGAAGAAAGGAAATTCAAGACCCTGTATTGAACTTTCAAATTAGTAACGATTTTCACCCTGCCAAGGTAATGAAAGGGTATTTAGAAGGAGATGCAGCCTCTAATGACTTTGCGATATTAATGGAGTGGGATAATATCTATTATCAAAAACCATCAAAAAAAGCAGTAACAAAAAAAAAGATCATCCGATTAGGGTTGATTCAATGGCAAATGCGTCCGTATAAAGACTTAGATGAATTATTGCAGCAGGCGGAGTATTTTGTAGATGCCGTATCTGGTTATAGGTCGGATTTTGCACTTTTCCCAGAGTTTTTTAATGCACCTTTAATGGCTAAAGACAACCATTTGTCAACACCAAATGCTATCCGTGAACTGGCAAAACACACGGAAGCGATCGTAAAGAAATTTTCTGAGTTTTCAATATCCTATAATATCAATATCATAACAGGGAGTATGCCAGAAATGATAGATGGTAGATTATACAATGTAGGATATTTATGCAGAAGGGACGGTAGCATGGAGCGTTATGAAAAGCTTCATGTAACACCTGATGAAGCTAAGGTTTGGGGTATGCAAGGGGGCAATCAACTTAAAGCCTTTGACACCGATTGTGGAAAAATCGGCATTCTAATTTGTTATGACTCAGAATTTCCTGAGCTTAGCAGAATATTGGCGGATGAAGGTATGGATATACTTTTTGTTCCGTTCCTTACAGATACACAGAATGGTTACTCTCGAGTACGTCATTGTGCACAGGCAAGGGCAATAGAGAATGAATGTTATGTGGCCATTGCGGGTAGCGTTGGTAATTTGCCCAATGTTCAGAATATGGATATTCAATTTGCGCAATCTATGGTCTTTACCCCATGTGATTTTTCGTTTCCAACAAACGGGATAAAAGCGGAGGCAACGCCAAATACCGAAATGATTTTAATCGCTGATGTAGATATAGATTTATTACGAGAGTTAAACCAGTTTGGAGCTGTGAGAAATTTAAAGGATAGAAGAACAGATATTTTTGAATTAAGAAAAAAATAACGTGGAAAATTTACAATTAATTGGTAGTGAAGAATGGTGTGTATTTGAAGGTTTGGGTGTCCCAGCTATAAAGGCTAGGGTAGATTCAGGAGCCAAAACATCATCTATTCAAGCGACCAACTTAAAGATTATAAATAAAAACAACCAAGAATGGGTAAAGTTTGAGGTTACACCCTTACAAGAAAACCGCAGTATTACTATTCCTTGCGAGGCTCGTTTGGTAGACCGTAGAATGGTAAAAAGCTCTAGTGGTATTTCAGAGGAACGTTTGGTTGTGAAAACTCCTGTAACTATGGGGGATGACACCTTTGAAATTGAACTTACCTTGGCCAATAGGGACACCATGGAGTTCCGCATGCTTCTTGGAAGGGAGGCTTTGACCGACCGTTATATTGTGAATCCTGCTGTGAACTATCTGGTACAGGAATTTTCGGAAGCAGAAATCAGTGCCAAGTACAAACCTTATTACAAAGAGAAGACCGGACTTAAGATTGGATTGCTGGCAAGTAATCCTAAGCTTTACAGTAACATGAGATTGATGGAAGCCGCAGAGGCTCGTGGCCATGAAATCGTTTTTTTAAATGTGGAACAGGCCTATATGAAGTTAGATACCCTTTCCCCTGAAATTAGGTATCGTGGCGGGAATATCCTCAAGGATTTTGATGCTGTAATTCCACGTATCAAACCTGCAGTAACCTTTTATGGCTGTGCTGTTATCCGGCAGTTTACTAATTTGGGTGTTTACTGTCAAAATTCGGCAGAATCCATTACGCAGTCCAGGGATAAGCTGTTTGCCTCACAATTGTTTTCCAAGAACGATATACACATCCCAATTACTGGATTTGCAAAGTCGCCCATGGATACCAAGGATTTGATCAAAATGGTAAACGGGGCACCCTTGATCATAAAATTATTGGAAAGTACCCAGGGTAAAGGCGTAGTATTGGCAGAGACCAATAAGGCAGCTGAAAGTGTTATTAATGCTTTTAAGAGTGTAAACACCAACATTTTGGTGCAGGAATTTATTAAGGAGGCCAATGGGCAGGACATTCGTTGTTTTGTGGTGAACGGTAAGGTTGTGGCGAGTATGCAGCGCCAGGCCGAAAAAGGCGAGTTTAGGGCCAATATTCACCAAGGCGGTAAGGCATCTATAATAAAGATCACTCAAGAGGAAAAGAAATTGGCGTTAAAGGCTGCCAAAGCATTGAATTTGGCCGTGGCGGGGGTAGATATTATTCGTTCCAATAAAGGGCCACTTTTACTGGAAGTCAACTCTTCCCCTGGATTGGAGGGCATTGAAAATGCCACGGGCAAGGATATTGCTAATGAAATGATTCGTGCCATTGAGAAGAAGTTGAAGTTTAGTGCATAGTTTGCTTCAACCAAAAAAATCTTTGGGTGAGATTAAGGACTTTGCTTAAAAGAATATTATAAATCCTAAGGCGGTCACTCATTATTTGAGATTTTCCAACATAGTTTTGGTAGTACGTTCCAAATCAAAATTGGCTTTCCATTTCCAATCTTCCCTTGCTCTGGAATCATCGATACTACTGGGCCAAGAATCCGCAATGGCTTGTCTAAAATCCGGGTCGTAGTCTATTTTAAAATCGGGAATATGGTTTTGAATGCTTTTTGCAACCTCTTTGGGATTAAAACTCATGGACGCCAGGTTGTATGCCGAACGGACTTTAATACTTTCAGAGTCCGCCTCCATCAGCTGTAGGGTGGCCTTAATGGCATCATCCATAAACATCATGGGCAAGGAGGTGTCTTCTTTTAAAAAGCAGGTATACGTACCTTGATTCAGAGCTTTATGGTAGATCTCAACGGCATAATCCGTAGTGCCGCCACCCGGCATGGTCTTCCAACTAATGAGACCTGGATAACGGATGCTGCGCACATCCACATTAAATTTATTATAGTAGTATTCGCACCAACGTTCACCAGATTGCTTACTAATACCATAAACTGTACTTGGCTCCATAATGGTGTTTTGAGGTGTGTTCTCCTTTGGAGTGTTTGGTCCAAATACAGCAATACTTGAGGGCCAAAAAACCTTATCTATTTTTTTCTCTTTGGCCAGGTTCAATATATTAAAGAGCGAGTTCATGTTTAGGTTCCAGGCACGCATGGGAAATTTTTCTGCCGTTGCACTGAGCATCGCGGCCATTAGATAGACCTCACTTATTTCATAATAGGCCACAACCTCCTCTAAGGCATCGTAATTGGTAGCATCCAAAATCTCAAAAGGGCCGGATTCCATTAGATTGTCACTACCCTCCCGAATATCACTTGCTATTACATGGTTATTCCCATATTTTTCCCGGAGCGCAAACGTAAGTTCTGTTCCTATTTGCCCACAAGCACCTATAATCAAGATATATTTTTGCATTTCTTATGAAGTTAAAAACTACTTGTGTAAAGATAGCTTTTCTTAAAATTTGTACATTCGCTTTATGTCTATAAAGTATATCTTATTACTGGTGATAATATGCATGGTATCCTGCAAGGATGCCGTTGGTGATATTACTGGTACCGAGGAAACAGGTTGGGAAATTGTTGCGAGTAACCTACCCAAAAAAAGCACTATTAACCCAAAAGCACAAGCAATTGTTTTAAATTGGAAAGAGTTTTATGCATTTGAAAAAAGCTTCGACCAGATTTATACAAGTGAGTTTAGGGAGGATTTTGTTTTAGTTATAGAGGATCTTATAGAAAAACAAAAGGCCTTGGAAAACGGTACATATCCTAAAGAGTTTGACATCCCCCAAATAAAGGGCCGACAGAAAGTTTTAAAGACCTATATTTTAAAAATCAAAGGGAACTTAGAGTATAGGCAAAACCCTGAAACCTCTATAAAAGAAATGATAGCTGCATACAATGCTATGCGGAAACAGTTTAATATAACGGTAAATTATACATTACCGGAAGATTTGATGAACAATGAAAATAATTAGTACATTTTTAATTCTTTTAGGCTCGTGTATTACTGTAGTAGGTCAAATGAAGCAAGATATTGACACTACTTTAGATCAATGGCATTTGGCAGCTAGCAATGCTGATTTTGATAGGTATTTTAATTTGATGACAGACGACGCTATTTTCATTGGAACGGATGCCACGGAAAACTGGGAACTCAATGATTTCAAGTCGTTTTCAAAACCTTACTTTGATAGGGGAAAGGCTTGGAGTTTTACAGCTATTGAACGGCATATTTTTTTAAACGAGGCTGAAGACCTTGCCTGGTTTGATGAATTGCTGAGTACACAGATGAAAATTTGTAGAGGTTCTGGAGTATTAAAAAAAGTAAATGGTAATTGGAAGATTGCACATTACGTGCTTTCTATAGCCGTGCCCAATGAAAATGTTTCGGAGCTTGTTGCCCTAAAACAAGTCAAGGACGATTCATTGATCCGGAAACTATCTAAAAATTAAAAAAGCGGGCCATGGCCCGCTTTTTTAATTTAAAATTTTATGGAATCCTACTTGGGTGTAGTAGCACCTTCTTTTCTAGAAGCTAGCGCTTGTTTACTTAAACTTGCCAAATTAAAATTTGGATCAATAGCCAATGCTTCATCAAAATAGGCTATGGCAGCGTCTATATTGTCCTTGTCCTGGTTAAACTGAATCAAACCTTTTAAATGCAAGAAAGCTGCTTTAAGAGGCACTTCATATGGTTGCTGGCGCTCATAAAAAGCATATTTCATGTCATCCTTAGCATTTGTGATACCATAGGTAACATGGCCCATGGCACCATCATTATCACCTAATTGAATTTTTAAATCTGCTAATTCATAGGCCAAATACGCATTTGGCGTTCTTCTGTTCAGTATTTCAAACTGTTCCAGGGCACGCTTAGGCTGGTTCAATGCTTTTAATGATATGGCCTTGACCTGTACTGCCAAGTCAGAATCGGTATCTACTTTTTCTATACCAATGGTATTTAGGGCTTGCAAGTGCTGATTATCATTGGCGTAAATATAGGCAAGCGTGTCTTTTCTTTCTTTTGAAGGAGAAAGTACATTTAAGTGGGTAAGTGCATTGATAACGCCATCTACATCGCCCTGTAATCTCATTTCATTGTAAAAAGCCTCATAATGCTTCTGAAGCTCACTTTTGGTTTGTGCAAATCCGGCAAAACTAGTGGCCAAGAAAAGCAAAACAATTAGTTTTTTCATTTTTTATTGTGTTTTTGGTGCGCTAAACTATTAAATTATTCCATATGAACTTGTTAACGAAACCTTTAATTGGTCCAAAAACAAAAAGGCACTATAATGTGCCTATATAATTTGAAATGTAGTTATTGCCTATACCAAAGTAAAATTTTGCTCTTTTTTGGCAAAAGAATGTAGAATTTGTGCATAGAAGCCCAAGCTTTTTTGGTCCTTATCTAAACAGGATTTTAAAAAGTTCTTTAAATTATCAAATAGTAAGTTTGTAGGTATGACGGGTATGTTTACATTAATTTTACCTGGTTGGTATGTTGCATCATCTATTACAATGTCCATTTTAACTCTATGTCTGTGATAATCAATAGACACGTTTGCCGCATTATAATACTTTTTTAATAGTAGTATATGCAGTTCTTTGAACCTTTTGCTTCTCATGGGGCTTTTACAACTCTGGGCGATTAGGTTTTCTAATTCCAATAAAATTTTTCCTTTAACGCTTGACTTTTTCATGATTCGCGGATTTTTTGATTTACTTAAAGTTATAGAATAAAAATTCTAACTAATTGAAAAACAGTTAAATATTAACAAATATTAAAGAGAAATGTTGTGAAGTGCTTAAAATATGTGGTGTATAATCTCTAAATAGGAGTAGAAAAATGATATAAATTGGTATTAAAATACTTACAAAGTATGATTTTGCCCGATTTCTCTTTGTTGTTATCTTGATAATGAGGGGGTTCAATATTTAGTTTTAATGCCTTTTGAGTATAATATGCCTTTTTACTTGGATGATAAGGATAAACGGCGTTAAAGATCTTGGTAGAACTCTTCAGGTTAATCACTTTATTTATAATACCAATACAATCATCTAAATGAATTAGGTTTACAGGGGCATTACCGTTTTTGAGATTTTCTCTTCCGGATAACAAAGTTACAGGATGCCTATTTGGACCTATAAGTCCACCAAAACGTATTACCGTGGTTTTTAGATTTTTATCGTTCAGTAAAATATTTTCTGATTGCAGTAATTGTTTGCCAGATTCTGTGGAGGGTTTAGGCGTGGTGTCCTCATCTATTTTGCCATCAATATCACCATAAACCGAAGTGCTGCTTATGAAAATAACTTTTTTTACAGCGGTGTTTTTGAGATGGGTATGTAGTAATTCTATCTTTTTAACGTAGTTTTGCTTTGGTCCTTTTCCCCTTAATTTGGGTGGTACGTTAACGATAAGAATATCCACATTTGCTAACAACCCTTGAACATCGCCTTCTATTTTATTCTCAGAAATACGTATATGAAATGGAATTATATCGAATTCTTTTAGTTGATCTAACTTATCTAAACTAGTGGTGCTACCATAAACATTATAGCCATGATTAACCAAATATTTGGCCAAAGGGAGCCCTAGCCAGCCGCAACCTATTATACCTATGTTATTCTTACTCAAAGCTAATTTTTTGTACTGTGATTATGGCATCGTTTAACACAAAGGGCATCGGAATATTCTCTTCCGGTCGCTGAGGTACCGTAAACAAGGGGTTGCTAAACAAATCATTGGATGCTTCATATAAGGTTAACTCCAAAGAACTCTCTTTTGGTATTTCAAGTTTTAAATCGGTATACCCATTATCCGTGATGTAATGGGTAATCAGTCGGTCTGACTTTCTATTCTCTAAATAATAGGATGATAACTCTATGTTGTTCACCACTGCCTTTTTAAGGGTAACATCATTTATAAATACTTCCAACCTATTCACATCGCGTTGCGGAGTAATACATATTTCTAAGTATCTATTATCACCAATAATAGTATCTCTAGAGATGTCAATTTTTGGTGTTGCTATTTCTTTCCATGGGGCGTCGGTAACAAATGTGAAACCAGAACGGTATTTACTACTAATGGTTTTGGTATTGAGTTTATTAGCATCGGTTTTGACCTTGCCAACATATTGTGAGGTCCAATCAGATACTTGATTCTCGTAAGTAGCCCAATTTGCTTTTTTATTTTCAACATCCATTACATAAACCAAACTTGTAGGTTTGCTGTTTTCTTTTGTGAATCCGGAATTCATATGTGCGGATACCATAAACCCAATAGCCAAAATACAACTTAATAGTCCTAGGGCCCTTTTGTTCCTATATCTTGTAAATAGTGGTAACAGCAAGAAGAATGTAAGCGTTGTAAACAAGGTAGATGCAACTAACATTTTAAGTCCAAGTGCTATTGGAAATAACTGTATCAAGGGTGAAAAAATAAACAATGCCGGAATACATAGGAAAAGTAATAAATAGGCATTGGGATTTTTTTGGTTGATGAGTATGTAAAGGGCAACCAAAGTAGCGTAAACAGGAATAATGAAATAGGCAGCGCCGTCTAAATACTTACATACAAGCCCACATAATACTAGCCAAAAAAGTAGTGGGCCTACTAGTAGATTAGGTGTTTTTACCACTTTTAATTTGTGGTATAGGTAGAAACATACCCCAATAGAAAAGAAAACAAAAGCAAAAATATAAGCATGGCCATTGTATGTAAAACCATGGAGCATATCCTCATAGCCGGGGTAAATCCATTTTAAAGCGGACCAGCTATAAAAACCAACTACGCCGTTAATTATAAGTGCTGCGAACATAGGAAGAAAACCTTTTAAAATGTCCTTGCCGTTCAATACTTTTTTTCGAAATCCATGAACCAAAATCACCAAGAATCCTAGTATGCCAATTCCTAACATTATCCAAATCCAATCAAAAGGGTAGGTTATGGTTTTAAAGAATGGGACATTAAAATATACCGTGTCTTTTAAACTTCTTATGGTACCAAGGTCTACCTCGCTAAAATGTGTAAGCATCGGCATTAGGTTACTACCCTGGTGGGCCATCGTTGACCTATCCAACCGTTCATAATTATCTCTTACCGTATGGTAATCATAATGGTCGTCTATAAATGCAAAATTAAAACCATCTATATCTGCAGCTTCCCTAAACACAGTAAGATCGGTATCATTAGGTAGCATTTTATAGATGCTGTACGCCAATGATGTGGCTACTGGATATTTTAGGTCCGCTTTTACAAATTCCTTGATCAAATTACTATTGCCGCGATTGGTTTCTAGAAGCATTATACCAGGACCTCCGCTTCCCCGTGCTTCAAAATTTATAACTAGACCAACATCTTTTGTCCATGGGTGCTCTTTTACAAATAGGTCGGCACCATTTAAACCAAGCTCCTCAGCATCGGTGATAACAATGATAATATCGTTTTTTGGTTGTTTATTTTGCGCTAAAAATGCTCGTATTCCTTCCAAAATGGCAGCTACACCACTTCCGGCGTCACTGGCGCCCAGTGCTGAATGGGGATTACTATCATAATGACTTAAAAGTAATAGGGCTTTTCCTTCTTCACGACCTTCTATTTTCGTAACAATATTTACGGCTTTACTCAAATTGCCCCAGTCCCCAGCGGTATACCCTTCTTGTATAGAAGTTTTCAGCCCCATTTTTTGCAATTCTGTAACAATATAAGAGCGTACCTTTTTATGGGCAGGAAAGCCTACGGCATGCGGCTCTTTAGAAATTTCTTGTACATGTTTTAAAGCCCTGTCTGTAGAAAAGTTGGTTTCAGCATTATCTAAGTCAGCTTTATATGTCGGTAAAAGTGCTCTAAAACTCCAATAAACTGCCAATACAATTAATAGCAGGGTAATGACCGAAGTAGTTTTTTTCATAGTTGTAAGGTTCTGTATAAAATTATGAAATATTAAGAGCTTAGCATATTACAACGAGTTTTTTTAAGGATATCATTATTTTTTTCTATATTAGGTATTCAACCACTAAATAAATTGCTATGGGAATCAAGAGCTTTCAAGGGATACGGAAGACCGTAAAAAAGGAATTTGAGGCACCAATTTTGGTGGCCGATTATATGACTAAGAAATTGATAACCTTTTCACCCAAACAATCAATTTTGGAGGTTATGGAGAAGTTTGCCAAATATCATATCTCAGGCGGACCCGTATTGGATGATAATGGATTTTTAGTTGGGATAATCTCTGAAGCGGATTGTATGAAGCAAATTTCAGAAAGTCGTTATTTTAATCAGCCCATTTTAGATAAAAACGTAGAGCGATTTATGACCAAGGAGGTGGAAACTATACCGCATGATATTTCTATTTTTGACGCTGCCGGTATATTTGACAAACATAATAGAAGAAGGTTGCCGGTAATGCAAAACGGTATTTTAGTTGGACAGATAAGTAGAAAAGATATTGTAGTGGCAGCATTAAAACTAAGTGGGCACAATTGGAAATGAAAAACGAGTATTGAGCAATTAGTATAAAGCATTAATATTGAAAATGCCTCCCAATAGGAGGCATTTTTTATTTATTGATTTTAGAAATGATATACAAGAATTTCACTCTCGCTTAACTATCATGTAATAATCATTCTCCAAGGGTAAATAACCTAGGTCGTAAAGAAAATAATAGGTTGTTCCTTTTTTGGTGGTATAAAGATTGGTGATGTAATCAAAATCAAAACCTTTATCCAACAACCCATTTTTAGTAGTTTTGGTTTTACCATTGGTAAGCTTAAAACTATTAAGAACACGATAGTTCTTGCGAAGACGGTTGTTAATGTTGCGCATTAAATTGGTACTATCTTTATTGGCTTTGTTGTTGTACGAATTACGACAATAGTCATTGCAGAACTTCTTATCTGCACGGCCCATTATTTCGGCACCACATTCTAAACACTTTTTTTTCATCTTTTTTATTGCCTTGTATATTCAAATTTGGCTTCCTCTTTAGAGCCATCCTCATTTCCTATAACTACGTACATATTTATTTTCTTATCGGTTATACGTTCTATAGTAAAATCATCAAAATACATTATATCATTTGCTACCTTGACCAATTTAAAGTCTACGGTATCTTCTTTTTCTTCCCAGCCGGTTAAATCCCCTGCAAAATGTTTTAACTGAAGGATCAATGTGCCATCAATTTCTTTAATATGGCCCAATTCGTAAAAACTGACTTTATTATCTGCAACCAATTTAAAAGAAAACATCATGGTGCCACCCAGTGGTGGACTCCAAATTTCTTCAGCAATGCCTCCAAAAGCTTCACCTTTCCAATGCCCCGTTAACCAATCTATATTTGCTAATGAAGCATTTGGTGATACATTGCCTTCAACAAAAGAAATGGTATGTTGAGCACTGAGAGTTAAGGGTATGTATAACAAAAAAAAGCAAAGTAGTCTCATAACATATGTTCTTTGGAACAAGTTACGAATTATCCGTTTACAAACGATTTTTCCTACGATTCATAAAACCCTAAAGGCAAATCATGTGGGTGGACAATAGATATTAAATCGATTATCAGTGAGATTCTCGAAACGTATTAGTCCAATAGGCATCCCATGTGCCTTACAATAGGTTATACTGTCTTTTGGGTTTTTAACACAATATGACGTAAACCATAAGCTTCTGGTCTTGAAGTTCTTGCAGGTGGAGTTAACTAAGAAATTTCTTCTACCACATAAATACTATTACGCGATACGTTTAATTTGGAGGATGCTCTTGCTTCCCTATAAGTTTCTTTAATAATCTCTAAACCCAATACTTTGGTGTAGAAACTTTTAGATTTTTCATAATCCGCACATATGATTGCAATATGATGAATGGACTCTACCATTACCTATTTATAATTACCTTATGCCTCGTCAAAAGGCCAGGCAAACCTTCTAAGCTAAAATGGGCGCTTTCCAATTTATTGCGCTCAGGGTCAATACTAAAATTTAAGGCTTTTCTAAAATCTACTTTACTTAAATCTGTATTCGCGAAAACGGCATTCTCTAAATCGCAATCATCAAAAGAGGATCCTGTTAAGATGGCATCTGTAAAATCTACGCCAATGAGCTTACTACTTATGAAACCCTGATTTTTTAATGTTAGCCCAATAAAGGATGACATATTTAGCGTACAATTAATAAATTTAAAATCCATTAAAAAGGTATTGCTTTCCTCAAATTTCAACCCCATCATTTTGCAGTCTTGGAAGGATACTTCTTTAAAAGTGGTGTTTACGATGTTCGTATTACTTAGATTACAATCTATAAAGCTGCATTCCATAAAATTTTGGTTGTCCAAAAAGGCATTGGAAAAGTCACAACCATTAAAAGTACAATTCTCATAATCTGCTCTTGGCAACCTGTTTTTAGTATAGTCCTGGTTTCTAAAAGTACGATCACATATAAAATCGTTCATGCTTTAATCCTCATTAAAAATAATGGCTGGTATTTCCAGCGTTTTGAACATTTGGTTAAATGCTTTCATTTCTTCATTTACAATTTCGTTCTGTTCTTTTTTAAACATGCTCCATTGCGATAATAAATCGGTTAAGCGTTGTTTGGCACCATCGGTAACCTTGGGTTCGGGAACATCCACATAATCCTTTAAGTTCATTAACTGGGCGTTTAATTGATTCTTAAAATTTATAACATCCTGAAAAGTTTTTTGTTTCGGTTGAATCAAATTTTCTTCCCAAGCAATAATACGCTGTAGCAATGTATCTCCTTTTTCTACCAGTTCTGTTGCCTTCTCATTGTCTTTTAGGAGTTTGGCATAGTTCTTTATTTGGGATTTTGCCAAGCGCATAGCATTGACAGCGGTATGTATTTCTATAACTGCATTATCAATTTTATTCAAGATATCTTGTTGTTCTTTATAATCCGCATCGGTCCCTTTAACTTTTGGATTTGGAAGAATCTTTACTATTGTTTCACTGGTTTCATCCTCACTGGAAAGGCGAAGTGTATAATTGCCCGGTCCAACCAAAGAACCTTGATTGCCTCCTAATACAAAAACCTTGTCCACTACTGGTAATGGGTCTTTTCTAAAATCCCAAGTAAACCTGTTATAGCCTTTTTTTGAAGGAAGAACCTGTGGTTTAGCAGGTCCGCCTGGCCAAGATTTAAAGTCTTTTGGTTTTTGATTTGTGATGCTGCGTATTACTTTGTCATTGTACAAAACCTCTAGTTTTAAAACTGTGGAATCTAATTTTTCTTCTAAATAATAGTCAAACGTAACACCACTTTTAGGATTGGATCCCAACCCAGGTACCGGTTTTTCACTAGAACCACCAAAGATTAAGTATGTGTTTTTAGGCTGAAATATAGCAAGCGAATTTTTATTGGATTTTATATGTTGAATGGCGGCTACATCATCCAATATCCAAAAACCGCGACCAGCCGTAGCTACGACCAAATCATTATCCTGAATAGTAAGGTCGTTTATGGGCACTATTGGTAAGTTTAGTTGTAAAGGTTGCCAATGTAATCCATCGTCCAAAGAAATAAATATACCGGTCTCCGTACCAGCATATAAAAGTCCTTTTTCTTTATGGTCTTCACGAACTACTCTGGTAAAGTTATGTTCCCCGGTGATGCCTTGGGTTATTTTTTGCCAAGTTATTCCATAATCCGATGTTTTATAGATGTATGATTCCAAGTCCATGGATTTATACCTCATGATGACAACGTATGCCTTGGCCGGGTCATGTGCCGATATCTCTATACTGTTAATAATACCATCTGTTATTCCAGGTGGTGTAACATTGCTCCAATTTGCGCCTTCATCTTTAGTAATATGTACTAATCCATCATCACTACCGGCCCATAATACCCCTTGTTCATGTGGAGATGCTACCAAATAAGTTAGTGTATTATAATTTTCTCCACCAGCGGCCTCATTGGTAAAAGGGGTGCCACCCGCGCCGTGTTTATTTTTTTCATTTTTAGTGAGATCCGGACTAATCGCGGTCCAACTATTTCCCTCGTCCGTAGATTTAAAAACTACATTGCCCCCATGGTAAATGGTATTTCTATCATGCGGAGATGTGATAATGGGTGCATTCCAATTGTACCTATATCGTGAATCTTTTGGTGCGATGCTCAAACCTAATTCCGGGTATTCCTTAATAGGTTTGGATTCTTTGGTTGCGGCATCCCATTTATCAATATTACCCTGGTAAGTGCCACCATAAATTAGCTTTGGGTTATCTGGGTCAAAAGCTAAAAAAGCACTTTCACCACCGGCTACGGCATGCCAATCTTTCCAATCTATTCCTCCATCATTGGTCCTAGAGGCTATGGCAACAGTACTATTGTCTTGTTGTCCACCGTATACGTTGTAGGGGACTTGATTGTCTGTAATAACCCGGTAAAACTGGGCTGTATTCTGGTTTTGTTGGGTGCTCCAGCTTTTACCTCCGTTATTGGAAATATTTGCCCCGCCATCATTTGAGTTAATCATGCGATTATTGTTGTCGGGGTCTATCCATAGGTGATGGTTATCACCATGGGGCGTGGATAAAGGCGTAAAACTTTTACCTCCATCAATAGATTTGGTGACAGGAGCGTTTAACACATAAACGGTATTTTCATTTATAGGGTCGGCCACAATTTCCATATAGTACCATGAACGCGCAATATTAATGCGGTCTTTGTTTACTTGTTTCCATTTTTTTCCTGCGTCGTCGGACCGGTATACACCTCCTTTTTCTCCTTCGGCTTCAATCACCGCAAAAACTCTTTCTGGATTGGCTCTTGATACGGAAATACCGGATTTGCCGAATTCTTTTGGCAAGCCTTCATTAAGTTGTTTCCAAGTAGTACCCCCATCAGTAGATTTGTACATACCAGAATTTTTACCGCCAGATTCCATAACCCAAGGGTACCTTCTGTGTTCCCACATTGCGGCATATAGAATCAAAGGATTTTTCATGTCCATAGATAAAGAGGATGCTCCTGTATTTTTATCAACATAAAGTACATTTTCCCAAGTTTTTCCACCGTCTAAAGAGCGGTAAATCCCTCTTTGAGCACTAGGGCCATATTGGGCACCTTGTGCCGCTACGAAAATGATATCAGGATTGGTGGGGTCTATGATCACATCCGAAATATGTCTCGTCTCATCTAGGCCTATATGTTTCCAAGTCTTTCCTGCATCGGTAGATTTGTAAACGCCATCGCCCATAGAGGTCATTACGCCTCTAGCAGCATGTTCTCCCATTCCTACCACTAGAATATTTGGATTACTTTCTGATACGGCTATAGCACCAACAGAAGCGGTTTTAAAGAAACCGTCTGAAATATTTTTCCAATGGAGTCCGTCGTCAGTCGTTTTATAAATACCACCACCTACGGTGCCCATGTAATAGGTTAATGGCTGGCCAACAACACCCGAAGAGGCAACACTTCTTCCTCCTCTAAACGGACCAATATTCCGCCATTTCAAACTATGAAAAAGGGAATCTTCTACTTTAATAACAGGTGAAGTTGTTTTCTTTTTTCTGCGTTGGGATTGCATTGTGATAGGTGCAATTAAGCACAGAATAATGAGGTATTTGATGATTTTCATAGTACGGATTTTGTTGGTTCGGTTGATATTTATTTCTGTTTATAGTTTTTTGTCCAAAGAAATAATCGTGTTAAGGAGTACATTGGCGCCGTTGGCCATATCTTTTGCAGGCGTGAATTCTTTGGGAGAATGGCTAATACCACCTTTACTAGGCACAAAAATCATTCCCGTGGGTGCAATTAAGGCCATATCTTGGGCGTCATGACCAGCGCCACTTGGCATATGTTTATAGGACAACTCTAAAGATGTAATTGTTTCCACTATGGAATTTTGTATCTCGCTATTCATAATGGCAGGGTCCGCAGTGGTATCCAAAGGATGAAATTCTACGTTTACATTGTCTGATTCCGCAATTTCGTCCGCTTTGTTTTTTATGGCATTAAAAACGTTTTGAATAACTTTTGAAGAAAGGTCTCTAATTTCTAGACTTGCAATTACTTTACCTGGTATTACATTTGGTGCCCCCGGCGCCGCCTTTATTCTGCCTACGGTGCCTACTTGTGCACCTTCAAAACTATTTGTGATTTCATTTACGGCAACTATAAATTTGGCAGCTGCTAAAAGTGCGTCTTGTCTTGAATTCATCGGGGTAGTGCCCGCATGGTTCGCAAAACCTGTAAATTCCACATCCCACCATTTGAGTCCAACAATACCTTCTACCACACCAATATCAAGATTTTCCTTTTCTAGGATGCCACCTTGCTCAATATGTAATTCTAAAAATGCAGCAATAGCATCCTTGTTTCTGGCTACCTCTGCAATTCTGGTGGTATCCCCACCAAGTCGCATAATACCCTGGCCCATAGTATACCCAGTAGTGTTTTTTACTTGCAGGGCATTTTTCCCCAAATGGCCTGCAATGGCCCTACTGCCCATTACGCCGCCTTCCTCATTGGAGAAGATAATGACCTCTAAGGGGTGTTTGGTCCTGATATTATTTTCATTCAAGGTTTGTATTACTTCCAACGCTGCCATGGAACCTACACAGCCGTCATAATTACCGCCGTTTGGAACACGATCTATATGTGAGCCAAATGCTATTGGTTTTTTGTTTTTATGAGTTCCTGCTCTAATAGCCACAACATTGCCAGCAAAATCTATTTGGGTTTCCAAACCCATCTTGGTAAGTTCATTTACCACCCATTGTTGTGCAGCAACATCAGCATCACTAAAGGCGACCCTTTCCGTTTCGCCATTTTCTTGCAATCCAAATTTGGCCAAATCAAAAATACGTTGCTCCAACCGGTCTTGATTGACAGATATTTGAGAATTAGATTTGAAAATACCGGTGAAAACTAAAACTAGGATAAATAGTTGTTTTAAATGATAACCCATAATTATTGAATATTATTCTTTAATGATTTGAGGTTATAAATACAATTTTTAGATGGCTCTTGTCCCCTAAGAATTGCAAGTGTATTTTGTATGGTTATCATACACATATAGTCATAGGTGGTTTTGGTTAAACTACCAACATGCGGTGTGATATAGGTGTTGGGTAGCTTTGTTAAGGGGTTGTTGTCATTTGGTGGTTCTTCCGAAAGTACGTCTGCTGCAAAACCGCCTAGTTTAATGGAGGAAAGGGCACTGGTCAGTGCCTGTTGGTCTATTATCTTGCCTCTTGCCGTATTAATGAGTAACGCTGTGGGTTTCATTTTTTTTAATGCAGATGCATCAATCAAATGTTCAGTATCGTTAGTATGGGGGAGGTGTAAGCTGATGCAATCCGAGGTTTTTAAAACTGTGTCAAAATCTTCAAAAGGATAGGGCACTTCCTCTTTTTTAGCGCTCCAGTAGATGACATTCATACCAAAGGCGTCCGCAATTTTGGCTACTTTTTTACCAATATTCCCCATTCCCAAAATTCCCAGGGTTTTACCATGAAGTTCATCGCCCACATAGCTTCCCCGTTCCTGCCATCTACCTTCTTTGACCATAGTAATGGCATTGTAAAGGTTTCGTTGGAGGACGAGTAAGAGCGACATGGTATGTTCGGCAATGGTATTGGCATTGGAATTAGGGGCATTCACAACCTTAATACCTCTTTTAGTAGCTTCGGAAACATCAATATTATCTAAACCCACACCACACCTGGAGATAACTTTAAGGGATGTGCAGTTATCCATTAACTCTGATCGTACTTGACCCTTTCCACGAGTAATAATAGCGTCTATGTTATTGTTGGTGATATGCTTTTGTATAGAATGGTCATCAAATCCGGTTAGGATATGCATATCCTCTGCCGATTCCAAAACCTGCATGGCCTCATCTGCAACTGTTTCTAATAAAAGGATATTTTTTGGCATTTATTTATTGTGATAAAGCGTAGCATCCTTGGTTTTGTAACCTCTAAAATCATTTCTTCCCGAAACATAGATTCCCTCTTTGTAAAGTTCGTCTTCAAATATTTTAGGGTCTATTTTGTCTTTGTCGTCCGGGTCCGATGATATTTCTACCAAGTTGCCAGAAGGGTCCCTCACAAACATCTGAATAGCACCATCGGGCAGTTGTCTTACCTTGCCCCAGGGTTTAATGTCTATGACGCCCAATTCCTTCATTCTATAAAATATGGTATT
The DNA here is from genome assembly GCA_965662155.1 of Maribacter sp. GTDB lineage: Bacteria > Bacteroidota > Bacteroidia > Flavobacteriales > Flavobacteriaceae > Maribacter. The sequence continues at coordinate 25,312 of CBFIGW010000030.1, forward strand.
GATATCGTCAACAGTAATACATAAATGTCCCCTAAAGGAATAGGTGTCTTCCCATTCCGTAAGGTGCAATTGTTGTTCTTCGTTAAACTTAAAAAATGCGGTAGGGTAATCGAACAAAAATGCTGGAATGGGTTCTAGTCCCAATTCATGTTCATAAAATTCGCATGCTTCTTCCAAGTTGCTTACTACCAATGCAACATGATTAATTTTTACTGCTTTTGCCATGGTTTATTGTTTAAATTCATTTACAAAATCCCAGTTTGGCGTTAAGCCTAGACCAGGTTTATCCGGTGCGGTAATCATACCGTTTTCATCTACATGT